>JBDNAG010000012.1:0-12760 GCA_039768565.1 Akkermansiaceae bacterium
AAAAGCTAAACAAAGACATAGACCGGGGAATCTCCAAGCTCCTCGAGTTCGATCGCTTCGCCAGTGGCATTCAAGGTTCGCTTTAACTCGACCGGCCAAGGCCCGGAGTAGGTGCGTCCATTGCACCACATCATAACAACTTCTTCGTCTTCACGCTCAAAGCGAAGCGCGTAGACTTCGTCCTCCACTTCCAGTTTTTCGACGAAAGTTGCTTGGCCCAGTTGCTTTAGAAAGACGCTGAGCATTTTAAAGGCGATCCGCTCACGCCATCCGCCTTCGGCCCTGTCATCGATCAAGCCAAATCCATGTGCGACGAGTCGCCACCAATACACTTGGTCCACGAAGCCCGAACAGATCGTTAGGACCAGATACCTCAGCATGAAACATCCGTATTCTTCTTCAGTAACATGCACTCGACTTCCTCTCAATTTCGCCGGCTGATAAGTTGCCGATACCGGTGACCAAACCCCGGTCCACTCCAAGGGCCAATTGACCTCGGAAACAATCACGCGCTCCTCACATCTTCCCGACCAGCGGGCAATCGCTTTCAAGAGACCGGCCTTTTCCACCGTATTAAACTTACCTTGCTTGTTCTCAGGGGCCCTCCGACGATCGACATACAAATGGTGCGACAAAGCGTCGTACTCCAGCCCCTTCGGCGTGGCATTCAACGAGGCCACCAAATAGTGATATTCAAAATCGATACACGCCGGGCCAGAAAAATGAATCCCGGGGAATTTCTCTTGCAGTATAATCACCGGCTTTAATAACTGAGCATGTTCGTTCAAAGTTCGAATTCCCCACTTCATGCGGTTCACCACATGACAAAGCTCCACCATCTCGACCTTACCCTCAATCTCTCCCAACACGTATTCGAGAAAGGAACGCCACGATTCCGGTTCCAGCACCGCTTTGCGATCCTGCAAAATAGCCACCATGATCTCATGCCCCTTTTCGTGCAGATCATTGAGATATCCCACCGTTTTCTCCCACTGTGCTCGACCTTCATGATGACCAAACCTCAGCAAAATAGGAATCTTACCCATCGCAGGTAAATACTCCAATTGTTTGGCGAAATCCAAATCAGTGGGCTCCAAAGACATCCCTATCCGCCCTGCAAGGTCCACCTTCTTTTGAAAAGCACCTTTCATCTGCTTCCCGTATTCTTTCCAAATCGGCCACCCCGACTTCAACACCGATCCTGCAATTTTCAGGTGATTCCAATTCGATTGATGCGCTTTCCGATCAGCCTTATCCATCGTGATTGAAGCTTGGGCAGACCGCCGATCCCAAATCCACACATCCTCCAAGCCGCTCCCAAATCGATACCGCCCCTTCTTCCAACTCTTGATCGGATGACGCCAGCGACGGCTTGCCGACCACAAGCGAAAGTTACGCCGCACCCGCTTCATTTCCTTGTGAAACTCCTTCGGCGCACCATCGTGCCAATAAATCTTCACTAGGATTTCCAAAAACCCCGACGGCATCGAAAGCCGGGCAAAGTCGAGAGCCCTCTCCTTCGCCGTCAATTCCTCGCGGATCCGCCCTCGATTGAGATCGATGATATTCACCTCGTCCCACTCACCATCCTCCGTGCGCGTGAGCTCAATGTTCTGATTACCTAAGTCACGATGATAAAATCCCGCGTCGTGCATCTTCCTCATCACACCGGACACCTTAATCAACAGGTCGATAAATCGATCACAAGGTTGCCCCTCGTCGTAGATGTCCGTCAGGGCCTTCTTAAAACTGGTCAGACCACTCAAATATTCCGAGAGGTAATAACTCTCCTCCAGCCGCCTCCCTTCCCATCGCTCCAAGTAAGCCACCGGTGCCGGTGTATCAACACCATGGCTCTTCAAAAACTCGGCCGCTCGAAACGACCTCGCCGCCTTCGACCCCCTCTTGTGATCATAACGATCCTTCCATCCCTGTTGGGAACCGAAGGCCTTGACCACCACCTTCTTAGTCTCGCCCTCGACCTCAATCGGCCGCACCACCACCCAATGCCTCCTCTTGGCCAGAACTCCTTCCTTTGCAGAACGAATCTCTTCTAACAAACCTGCAATCCGGGAATCATCCAGCGCCACCAGGAAATCTGTCCGGATTTTTCCGACAAATCCACCTTGATGGTAACTTTGAAAATTCTCTTCCCCCACAGAGCCCTACAATTAGCCAGCAATGGCAATGAAGGCAACGCTTATACACGCGGAGTGTTCTTCTGGACCTTCGCGGCAAGATAAAGCAATCTCAGGCCCGTGAGACTAGCGGTGATTCGCAGCGAGTGCTCCTTCGGCAAGAGGGGCAAGGAACAATTCGCGGAAAACCTCAGCCGCCAACTGTGTAAGATGGACCACAGCGGCTCGGTTCTCGCAAAAGTCTTTGATCCAATAACCCACCCCGGCCTCAAAAACGTCAATATTATCGTCACCAACCGAGACAAAATCACCTTCAGCGACCTCGATGCCACCCACTTCTTACTCAAAGACTGGAACTGGAAAAAGGCCCGCGGCCACAAACACCGGCGCTTCCACAAAGATTGGCAAAATCATCCAAAAGCTACCGAACTGTTCAACAATTGCATCAGCTAAGATCATGCTCCACCTGAAAGACACCGAACCACTCGCCAAAGGAAACAACCGCCTTGTCTTCCAACACCCTGATCATCACGAACTTTTGATTAAGGTCGTCAGCGAAGCCTTCATGACGCGGCGCTTCGGTCCACACGCCAAATGGTACAAAAAAAGACGGCGGGCTCGCCAATACCTCTCCTACCTCCGCGAAGTCGAAGAATACCTTGTCCAACGCGCTCACAATGAAACTTCAGCGCAATACTTTCAAATCATCCACGGCTTCGCTGAAACCGACCATGGCCTGGGCATCGTCACCACCGCAGTCCGCGGCCCCGATGGAGCCCTCGCTCCCCCTCTAGCCAAGCTCATCGCCTCCGGATGTTTCAACAAGAACCTCCAATCAGACCTCGAAACCATTCTAACCCACATTCTTGAGAGCCACCTCATCATCAGCGACCTCAATCTTGGCAATTTAGTCCACAACGGAGAGCACTTTGTACTCATCGACGGAGTCGGCAACAACAACCCCATTCCCTTCAAGGTCATTAGCCCATGGCTCAACCGACGCAGCAAGCTCGGACGCTTTGAACGCCTTCGCAAACGCATCGATCGATATAAACGTGACCATCAAATCCAAGACTAACCCTCCTCTTTTCACCTTCGCCCCCTCATCTCCAGCTAACTTCCCGACATGCATTACTTGGTGACCGGAGCAGCAGGATTTATTGATTCCCACCTCGTTGAAGCCCACCTCGTCCAAGGGAACCAAATCTCTATCATCGATGACGTCTACACCCCAGAGATCAAACGCCACAATATTGCCGGAACCTTTCACTTCCTGGAAGCCTGCCGTAATCACGGAGCAAAAAAATCGCCCTTCTCTGAACCAAATCCCCCAAGGTCCTAATAAGCTCTGAGACCATAAACCCGCCATGGAAATAATATTGAAATCAGACTTTTACTTTTTGATCAATTTAGGAACAGCCATCGGAACTAAGGGCCACTATCCCGCAGTGGTCACTCACCCAAAAAAACCTTCGCGTTCGTCTCCTTCTTCCACGCACTCCATAGCCATGGCCTCATTTTCAAGGCAATCCACTTTGGAAACATCATCGCCTTAAAAGAATCTGGCTTCGGACTAATCGACCTCTCTAGAGTTCATCATAAAAGACGCACTCTAATCCTTAAAGAACGAGCCAAGAACATCGCCTTTCCCATGCGATATCAAAACAATATCGAGCTTCTCAAAACCAACAAAAACTTCGACGCCCAAGAAGCCTGTTTTGATACGAGTTTCTATAACGAAAACCAAAAGAAATGCTTCCGCGCCATCGTCGAGACCCGCCTTCAGACCTCTTAAACCATGCCTCTCCACCTCAACATCATCGCTCGCACCAACGGAGTCGGACTCGATCGTGACGTGGACCTCATCCATGCCGCAGCCACCTCCGCCGGTTACGAGGTTTCCGTTAGCCATTGCCGCGGTATCCCCATCTATGCCAAGTGGTTTGGAGCAAAAAAATACTACGACGCCAACATCTTTCTTGAGCGTGTCTTTCCTCGCTGGATTGGATCAGCCCGACTCAATCTCCTCATCCCAAATCAGGAGAGGTTTCCTCAGCGCCATGTCTCCCGGCTCAAAAAAATCGATCACATCCTCTGCAAAAGCGAACACGCTCTGGAAATCTTTAGCGAGATCCACCCCTCCTGCCATTTCACCGGGTTCACTTCCGGCAATCTCAACGACCCAAAAATTTCCCATCGCCAGAACGCCATTCTCCACCTCGCTGGGCGAAGCACGTTGAAGGGAACCAAAACCATTCTCGAACTTTGGGAAAAACATCCCGAGTGGCCCACTCTCACCCTCCTGCAACATAAAGACAACGCACCGGAAAGTGTTCCTGAGAACGTTCATCTCATCACCGACTACATCAGCAATGAGGAAATCATCAAACTCGTCAACGAGCATCCCATTCATCTCTGCCCGTCACTTTCTGAAGGCTGGGGACATTACATTGTCGAAGCGATGAGCTGCGGAGCTCTCGTCATTACGACCGATGGCCCGCCCATGAACGAACTAGTGCGACCTGAAAGAGGAATTTTGGTCAAGGCCCCGAAAACCGAGGCTCGACATCTTGGCTCCAACTTTTTCGTGACTCCAACGGCCCTCGAAGCCGCGATTGAGCGAGTTTTCATAATGCCGGATGAAGAGCGCAAGAGAATCAGTCAAGCGGCTCAAAAGTGGGCATCGGACAACCACGAGAATTTTGAAAAACGTCTCATTGAGACTTTCAAAATAATTCTCTAGGCCTCGGGCCGCTCCGAGATCACCTCCCCCTGATCCAACTCGATCACGCGATTTGCAATCTTCGTCGTACTAAGACGGTGAGCGATGATCAGGGTTGTCCGATCCTTAATCAGCTCGCTCAAGGACTCTTGAATCTTAGCCTCGCTCTCATTGTCCAAAGCACTTGTAGCCTCATCCAGCAAAAGAATGGGCGCATCCTTCAAGAAGGCCCGGGCAATCGCAACCCGCTGAAGTTGCCCCCCGGACAAGCTGGTCCCCTTTTCGGAAACCTCAGTCTCATAGCCTCTCTCCTGCTCCATAATGAAATCATGCGCATTAGCCCGTTTTGCCGCCTCAATGATCTCCGTCTCCGTTGCCCCCTCACGACCAAGAAGAATATTCTCACGAATCGTTCCCTTGAAAAGTATTGGACGCTGCGAAACGAGGGCGATCTGGTCCCGTAAATCTTTCTTTTCCCACTCCCTGACATCCACTCCACTCACCTTCACAGAACCTGAATCAACATCATAGAATCTCGGTATAAGATTAAACAAACTCGATTTCCCACCCCCACTCACTCCAATAAAGGCAACACATTCACCCTCCTTGATCGTCGTTGAAATCCCCTTCAAGACCGGTTCTTCACCATAGCTAAAGACGACATTCTCCAGAACAATCCCTCCATAAAAAGGATTCGGGTGCTTTGGATCCTCCACCTCCTCCATATGGTCGGTGGCATACAGAATTTCCTCCATCCGATCCAAGGCAGCCTCTCCTTGCTTCATGCAACTATGAATCGCACCCAATTTTTTGATCGGTTCGTAGGAGAGGTAAAGAGCTAGCCCAATACCCATAAAACGAGACAAACTCATCACCTCCTCCTGTCGCGCCGCAATAACCAGAGTGATAGTCAAGCCCAGCACTGCAATAAATTCAACTGATGGCGAAACCAACTGCCGATATTTCACCACCTTTAGCGAATACTTCACAATCTCCTTCAAGGTATTCTCAAACCTTGCGATCACCTTTCCCTGAAGATTGTAGGCTCGCACCTCCATGGGAGCCTGTAAAATCTCCGAAATCTGCGCACTCAAATCTCCGGCATTCTTCTGCAATGACTTTGCTCTCTTTCCCAGCTTCTTAGCAATCATCCTCAGAGGCATGATGCAAATCGGGATCGTTACAATTGAAATCAAGACCACAAAAACTCCCTGATGATTTAACGCTTCCGAAATCAGGTAAACAAAAACGGTCACCAGAACAAAGGGCTGCTTGATAACATCTCTCGCGATATCCTTCACCGTGGCCTGCAATAAACCCGCATCATTGGTCAACCTCGCTAGCAAGTCCCCCGCCTTATATTGACTGTAGAACGATAAAGGAAGATGCTGTAACTTCGCGAATAATTCGCCACGGACCTGTTCGACTACCTTAAATCCACAATAACTTGTCAAATAGGAATTTAAGAAGCCACTAACCGCTCGGATAAAAAATACCCCCGGCAGCCACAAGCATGCAATGACGACCAAGGTATCATGCTCCATATCCCCCAGGAGTCTCTCGATCGCATCTGTGAGCCAATTCGACTCATTCGCTTCCGTCTCTCCTTCGGGAGTAAAAATAAGAGGCATAATCGTCTTCGTCGCTAACGGGAGCCCCGCCCCGGTCGCCACCGCAAAAATCAATCCCGCAATGATTCCTCCGGCTAATTGCCAGCGGACCGGTTTGAACAATTTTAAATAAGGCCAGTAGCGCTTCATTGAAGAGACGGAAGGGTAGCGGGGCGATCCCAAGACCTCCAGACTTACTTCTTCGCGGGATTGACCTCCCATTTCCCCTCAGGCACGCTGTCCCCGTGGGAGAATCCGAAACATCCGAATTGATCAAGAAAGCGAAAGCCGTTCTCCAGATCGAAATCTCCGAATTGCAACGCCTCTCTGATCATCTCGACGAGAACGTCGCCCACGCGGTCATAGCCTTGCGTCAAACTCTTGATCAGAAAAAAAAGATTGTCGTCATTGGCGTTGGGAAGTCCGAGAGCATCGGAAACAAAATCGTCGCCACCCTAAACAGCACCGGGGCTACCGCTGTCAGCTTAAATTGCCAAAACGCCCTCCATGGCGACCTCGGCCTCCTCTCCGTCGGAGATGTCATTCTGGCCCTCAGCGACTCAGGAGAAACCAACGAAATGATCACCCTCTTGCCCCACGTCAAAAAGCGAGCTTCTCAAGTCATCGCCATGACGGGCAAACCCCAGTCCGCCCTCGCAAAGCATAGCGATATCGTCCTTGACACCCACGTCCTTGAGGAAGCCTGCCCACTTCGCCTAGCCCCTACCTCCAGCTCAACCAACATGCTCGCCCTCGGCGATGCCCTCGCTATGGTTCTTCTCGAAGAACGAGGGTTCCAGACCGCGGACTTTGCCGAACTCCATCCCGGCGGGAGTCTCGGCAAATACCTCCTGACCCGAGTTACCGAAATTATGCGCCACGACGATGACCTTGCCAAGGTCACCCCTCATTGCTCCATCCAAAATGCCATTCTCACTATGGTCAAATGCCGCGCCGGCGCCGCTGTCGTGATCAACCCAGACCAGAGCCTTGCTGGTATTTTCACCCATGGTGATTTCGTTCGGGGATATCAATCAGATAGGGAGATTGGAGATCATCCCGTCGCCGACTACATGACGACTTCTCCAGTCACGATCAACGAATCAGACCTTGCCGTTGAGGTCGTTAAGATCCTCCGCGAAAGCCGGATCGACGATCTCATCGTAGTCAACAACGAAGGAGAACCTATCGGGCTTGTAGATGTTCAGGACCTCTCACGCCATGGGTTGAACTAGGCCTTAAGATAAATATTTTCAAACCAGGAAACTGGCTACTTGGCAGAAAGGTCAACCTTCACCAACTCCTTATCATTTCTTAAATAGACTGCCTTCCCAGCAAAGGCCGGACCGCTCCAAACGACCGGACGACCAAAGGCTTCATTGGTTGGTTCAAGAATATGTTGGCGGCCAATCTCGCGGTATCCTTCCCGTGAGAGTTCAGCTAAGATGAGATCTCCGTTCTCATTGTAGATCCAATAATTTCCAGACTCTTTATGCCGGGTTAAATAGGCCGTACCATGACTTCCACCCTTTTTCTGGTGCTCTTCGGCAACTGTCGGCTGCATCGTTGACCAAAAGCGTTCGCCATCTTCCACTGAAGCCGCAATCAATTCGCTAGATCGAACGTCACATCCGTAGATGACACCTTCGTGAATCAGCGGAGTGCTATTGCAGCAATAGAGAGCGGTCTTGGGCTTTCCACGCCATGAGAATTTTGCCGTCGGTTCATTTTCATTCAGCTCAATCATCGCGCCAACCCGGCCAATACCGCTTGCAAAAATTTTGTTTTCAACAAGTCTCGGCGTCATCACCGACATTCCGTAAGTCGGTTTGAGGGGCAGCTCCCAATATTTTTCTCCGGTCTTGGGATTTAAGGAATTAATTGCTTCCGGGTGCCAGATCAAGAGCTGTTCAGTCTTGCCTACTTTCACTAGGGAAGGAGGACAATACCCCTGACTTCTCGCATCAAGAGCCTTCCATTTCACATGACCAGTCATAGCGTTGAATGCCACCGCTACACTTCCCTTCCCTCCGACAAGACAATAAAGGGTTTCTCCAACAACCAAGGGATGAGCCGAAAACCCCCAAATTGGAAGCCCTGCTCCGAAGTCTTTTTGAAAGTCCTTCTCCCACTTTGTCTCACCAGTCTTGGCATCAAGCGCGACGAGATTCCCCATCCCCCCTAAAAAATAAACAAGCCCATTTGCAATCGTTGGAGAAGCACGAGGCCCCCCGGGATAAGAAAGTGTGTAGCTTCGGTTTTTTTCATATTTCCAGATCTCTTTTCCAGTTTCGGCATCAAAACACAGTAACCTTTCCTTACCCTCCCAAGTCACCGCTTTTCCGGGATTATTCATCAAGTCTCCTTTGGAGCGTTGGTAGTCGGACAAGTAAACCCGCCCGGCAGCCACCGAAGGTCCCGAATAGCCCCAGCCCACCGGGACCCGCCACACCACTGGAGCACCTGCTGCAGGCAAATCGGTCCTTATCCCATTCTCCCGCCAGACGCCATCACCCTTCTCGCCCATCCAACGAGGCCAATCCTCAGCTGATACACTGAGAATTCCGGCAACACAAAACATAATGAGGGATTTCATGAAGCAAAGATCTCCTCCTCCCGCCAAAAGTCAATCCACCTTCAATTCAAGGATTTCTCAAATTCAACCTCACCATTCGCGAGGTCTTCGATGCGAGTCTTGGTGATACTCTCCGCCTCGGTCAAAACATCACTGTGGTGAACGGCATCGATCCGATGCCTACTGCGTCAGTAAACCCACAACATGAACCCTGTCTTCCTCGGTAATTCGATTTACGACCCCAACCAACTGCTCTCATACTTAACAACTGACTGGGTTTCTCGTTTCACTACGATTAGCTCCCGCGTCTCCTCGCTTGCAAGCGTCAAACTAAAGCCGTCAATTTTAACCTCGCTGTTGGTCACTAATCCCAATGCCCCGACTAACTTATCGACCGGCGGACTCATTGACTTCTCGATAAAAAAATGAAAGGCCGCCATCGCCAAAGTCGCCAAGATAACCAGTCCTAGGAAATACTTAAAGTAACGATACATCCGGGCACCACCCTTCGTTGTCGTTGATAACTCATCAAAGCTGATTCCGATTGAGCGAAGCCAGCCTTTACTCTTGCCTAAACAGCCGCGCGGTGTTGACTCCTCGCAAACAAAAAACCGTGAACGCATTCGAAATCTATCAGAAAATCGCCCCTTCCCTCGTCAGCGACATGTTTCTCTGGATCCGGGAAAGTGACCGTCAACTCTACAAATCCGCGATCGCCACTCTCACCGCAAACCGTAATCTCCGTCCTATTTTCGTTGAGAAAAAATCAGTCGTTGATCAAATCGCTTGGCTTCACAAGACTCTTAAACTCAAAACCAGCGACACTATTGGTGAGCACCTCTTTCAGGTTTACTTCATGAAGGGACAGCAGGAGCTACTCATCGGCTTTTGCGATGGCATGGGCATCGAGCACGACGGAGAAGGCTCAGTCGAAGGCGCCCTCCCCGACACTCTCGATAATGATAAACTCAAGTCTACGATCGATAGTCTGGTTGAAGCCCACGACCCCAAGTTGGTCACACTTTACCTTCAGGTCTTCAACCTTCAGACAAAAGATGGCTGGGAAAATCTCGCTAATTCTTTGGAAAGCGACGAGCGCCTCACTCTCGCTTAAGCGACCTCCAAAAGCCGCCGAATCGAGGCAAGCGCATAATCCAGCTCCCCTTCCGAAATCAGGAAGGGTGGAGTGAATGAAATGACGTTTCCATCCGGACCATCCGCAAGAAAGAGGAGCCCCTCAGCGAGAAGCGAGGACAACAACCCACCGGCCGGACGATCCAATTCCATTCCCCACATCAAGCCCCGCCCGCGGACTTCACGAACGGCTCCGTGATTAAATGACCGCAGCGCACCGGAGAGCATGGCAGAAGCATCTTCCACCAATTCGATGGTTTCTCTTCTCTCGAGAATCTCCAGTGACTTCAAAGCCATGGCACAGCCAACCGGATGCCCAAGGAAGGTGCTGGTATGTAGCGCTTCCCCGGGACTCTTCGGCCAATGATCCATGACTTCCGTTTTTCCCACACAAGCGGAAATCGGAAACCCTCCGCTCATTGCTTTGCCTACACAAATCAAATCAGGAACCACCCCCTCCCACTCACAGGCAAACCACTTCCCAGAGCGATGGAACCCCGTGTAAATTTCGTCAAAGATCAAAAGAGCCCCCCGCTTGTCACACCAGTCTCTCAGTGCGGATAGAAAACCAGCAGGAGGAATCACCTTTCCTCCTCGTCCCTGAATCGGCTCGACTAGGACTGCTCCAATTTCATCATCATCGGGCAACGCAAAAGAACCATAATCCACGCGTCTCGTAACTTCGGCCAGTTGGTCGGAAAAGGGCCCACGGAACTTCTCAAGATCAGTGCCAAGCAAGCTCCCATATCCAAGTCCATGGTAGCCATTGGAAAAAGCCATAATCCCACGTTTTCCGGTCGAAAGACGTGCCGTTTTCAGAGCTGTCTCTACCGCCTCAAATCCCGAATTTGAAAGTACGACCTTTCCAAAACCAGCCCCCCATCTTTCAAAGGTTAACTGCGAAAGCCGCTCACACAGCTCAACCTTCAGAGCCGTTGGATGAACATCACCCATACCGTGCAGCAACCGATCACTTTGAGCCTTCATGGCCTCTACAATTTCAGGATTTCTATGACCAAGCCCGGTGACGCCAAAGGCACTTGTGAAATCGAGGAAACGGTTTCCATCGACATCCCATACATTCACCCCGTCCGCCTTCTCCCAAAAGATTGGCCACGCGTCGTCGACATAAGTCACATTTCGACTTTCATGCTTGGCAAGTCTTACCGCTAGATCCTGCGAACGAGGACCGGGAATGCCCGCTTTAACTTCAGGGATCATGATGAGCGCATCGTTATTGCTAAAATCGCCACGATTGCCGAAGCAGCAATCAAAAAGATCGCCACTCCTCCGATCCCGATATCACGTTTCAAAATCACTGGCCGGTGGGGCGACGAAGATCTTGGAAAAATCAGGAGAGCATAAGCAGCCCCCGTCAAGAGCCCCCCAAAGTGAGCCGCGTTATCGATAAACTTAAACCCCAATGTCCCGATCACGATCAGCGATATCAGAATACCTACCAGCCTTCGTCTTGCCGGTCTGGGCACGAGTGGGCGATGAAGCGTTTCAAAGATCAACAGGAATCCAAGAAGTCCGCAAACTACTCCAGAGACTCCAACGGAAGTCTGGGTGGAGAGCCAAGAAACAGTAGCCCACCCCGCACCGATGATACTGAGAAAAAATGTGGCAGCGAGATGCGGCCAGCGCGCCAAAATTTCAACCCGTCGTGCCAAATACCAAAGAGCACTCATATTTAGAATAAAGTGAATCAGGTTTCCGTGGAGAAAAGCAGCTGTTAAAATGCGCCAATTTTCGCCAGCAAAATAGCGGGGTTTTACCAGTCCAGCCTCAGCGATCCCAAGGTCTGGAGTTGCAAACTGAGCCCCTCCGACAAACACTATTAACATCAATAATAGCAGAGAAAATGGAGTCTTCTGGGTTTCCATCCAAAGCTCAAACCGGGCTTCTGGAACTTGTTCTCCGATTTGATCCCTCGTTAAGAGTTTCGCGGAATCTCTTCCCTTGCGCGCCTCCCACCACGGACGAGCAGTGAAGTAGAGAAACCCAAAAGTCGTCAGAACCAAGAATTGAATTCCGGGGAAACCAAAAGGAGAAATCCCTTTGAGATAGCAATATAGACCATAGAGAAATGCTATTCCCGTTAGAGGTGCCGAACGTTTGGCAGTATCCTCATCTTCAGCCGCAAAAATAAGACGTCTTCTCTTAAGCGTGCCAGCGAGCTTAGAGACCTCTTCAGGAGCAACAAGCCTGTCACACTCCGGCGTCCAAACCCAATCTAGGCGACCCTTTCCGGCCTTAAGATCGGTTTTGAGTTCCTCAAGAGAGTCAAACGGTCGAGCAGTATTGGTGCCATCAACAACTCCAAAATCTCCTGAGTTCGGTTTGACCGGGAAAGCATCTTTGCGGGCCCAAGCTGGCATAGCTGGCTCGCTCATCATTTCAAGGGAATGATGCTTAGCCACCTACGGGTGCCTCGTCTCCTTCAGTTGAAGCTTCGTCGCCTCCAGCAGATGTTTCGCTAGAGCCTTCGGAGGTGCTTATCGTTTCCTCTGGAGCTGTCGTTTCCTCTGGAGCTGTCGTTCCCTCTGGAGCTGTCGTTTCCTCTGGAGCTGTCGTTCCC
>JBDNAG010000299.1:0-3253 GCA_039768565.1 Akkermansiaceae bacterium
AAGGGCAATTTTAGCGACACTGATCATTGGCTTTGTAAACGGCTATGCGAGCGCCTTTGTCCTTCTTCATCGGAGCCCTCTCAAGCTAACGGCTTTGAGTCACAGCTTGCTCCCCGGTGTGGCTCTTGCAGCCTACTTCGTTGGTCTTGGGGTCTTGAGCGCCTTTTTTGGAGCCGTCGTAGCAGCGATCATTATCGGTGTCCTGACCGTCCTCTTATCCCGAGTCACTAAGATTAGCGATGACACCGTCCTTGCCGTTCTTTATACAGGTGCGTTTGCTGTAGGCATCATGGTCTTACTTAAGCTAGGATCAAATCAAGATCTTGAAAACTGGTTACTTGGAAACATCCTTGGGCTTTCGGATTTTGACCTATGGATGAGTTTTGCCGTCGGCATTATCGCGGTCACTTTACTTTCATTATTTCGAAGAGCAGTCGTCATCAATCTTTATGATGCCGAGGTTGCAGCCAGCCTCGGAATTCGAACCCGCCTCCTCGAATATGCCTCTTTTGCCATTCTAATTCTCGTTCTCGTTACGACCCTTCAGGCAGTCGGATGTATTCTAGCCATCGGAATGATTGTTACTCCTGCTGCCATTGTTCGCCCTTATATTTCGAGCCCCGAGACACTTTTCCCTTTAAGCGGATTTGTGGGAGCTGCTGGTTCTGCATTAGGCCTGTACCTCAACATCTACCTTGATCTTCCTGGAGCCGGAGCAAGTATCGCGGCAACTCTTGCTGCTCTCTTCCTCATTTCCGTGATTTTGCGCTCAATTTTTGCGAAGTAGATTTCAATCGTTTGAACTGGAATGCTGCATTAATAGATTTCGAAGCTTCACAGCTTCTTAATTTCCTTCAGCTTATTCAATCGTCTCCGTAATATCGGAGGCAGACCCTTTTCCAAAGAGTCCTTCGCTATCTACCCGGACCTCAAAGCCTTTCACGCGAATTCGGCTAAGAAAAATCAAGTGAACTCCTTCAGGGCGTTCAGCTTCAATTGATCGTTTACCGAAAGCTGCGAAAAAAACGAGGTGACAGTTACGGCAAGCCCATTCCTGCGATCCCCGTCGCAACCATCATCAAAGCTGAAAAATCAAAATTCCATCGTGACTTCACTTACATTTCATCAAAAGGCGCGAGCCGTTTATTCGGATTAAGCTGAGGAATAATCAGGTGAATTATTCGCTCCACAAACTTACGAAATCGATGCTTCTTGCTCCTTTCCAGCCAGATCACACCGACAGTCAATCCTCTGTCCAACTCCAATAATCTCTCCGATAAAGTGCCAAAACCCTTCATGAGCATGGCATCTTCTACGCACCGAATAACAATATAAACCGATATCAGCTCTTTCCAAATTTACGATCCAACTCTTGAAAGGAGATCTGAACAAGCGTTGGCCGACCCGCAGGATCGCAGTAGGGCAAATCACATTTAAAGAGATCATCCAGAAGACCGGGCAACGATGACTCACTCCAACCATCCTGCCGCGCCGCCACATAGGAGACCTTTGAGGCGAAGCTCTCGTAAGCTAGTCTCTTGACTCGCGAACCGCCGTCCCGGTCGATCACCGAGTCCACTAAGTCGATCAGCGAGCGCTTCACATCATTACTATTTAAAAAGGCTGGCGCAGCCGAGATCGTAACCGTCTGACCTCCAAATGATTCCAGAGTGAACCCAGCCTGATCGAAGTGCTCGCGATTTTTCATTAATAGATCAACATCCCGAACATCTAATTCAAGGAGAACTGGAACCAATAATCCCTGTGATTCGATTGCCTCTTCTCCTTCGATAAGCCGCTCGTAAAAGATCCGCTCTAGCGCTGCTTTTGGCTCAAGCAATACCAAGCCCTCCTCGCCTTCCAACAAGGCATAGCGACCTGACAACGCTCCCACGATTCGAAAACCCGGCCCCTTCGAGCCTACATCAGGAACAACCTCAAGTTCCTTCTGTTCCTCATGATGCCAGCCCGGTGACATAATGACTGGTGTGACAGAATCCGGCTGTGCTTCGAGTTCGCGAACTACTCGTTGTACACCTTCAACAACATCGAACTGCAACGGAGGCCGTGGCGCCACCTCTTTGATAGTTTCAGCTACTTGCTTGGGTCGCATCGCTTCTTCAACCGAATCAAGAATGGCAATACGAACCTGCGCTGGTTCGGCAAAACGAACCTCGCGTTTCGCCGGATGCACGTTCACATCGACCAAAGCCGGATCCATCTGAATCCAAAGCCACGCTGCAGGTTGAAGACCTTCCTGAAGTCCACCCTTGAAGGCCTCGCGAATAGCCCTCGAGATTGTGCTATCCTCAACCGGACGCCCATTCAAAAACACATATTGATGTTTCCGCCCGCGACGCGCAAAAGCAGCAGGAAGAATCGCGCCCTCAATTACCATCCCCCGACGTTCATGACGTGGAACTTCAATTAATGCTTTCCCTGATTCACCTCCACTCATTGCTTCAATCCTCACCCGCCTATCTGAAGTCGCAGGAAGATCGAGAGATACCCGACCGTCCTTGCGTAAGACCCAGCCAATACCGGGAGTGCATAGCGCATGAAGACGGATCTGATGGTCGATATGAGCACCTTCCGTTGATTCCGCCTTTAAAAATTTTTTACGGGCAGGAACGTTGTAAAATAGATCTCTAACTTCGACACTACTTCCCACAGGGCACCCACTGGCCCGAGGTTCGCTCATTTTTCCACCGTCAACTCTGATCTCGATCCCCTCCACCGAATCAGCCTCCCGACTCATCATTTGAAATCGTGAGACACTTGCGATACTGGGCAAAGCTTCGCCGCGAAATCCGAGGGTAGCGATCCCATTCAGATCCTCGGAAGTCCGTAGCTTGCTCGTAGCATGCCTCTCAAGCGACTTCGCCGCGTCTTCGGGGCTCATTCCACAGCCATCGTCCCGAACCCGGAGCATCGCGATCCCACCACGCTGAATCTCGACCTCAATTTTTTTTGCCCCGGCGTCGATAGAATTTTCCACCAATTCCTTAATAACGCTGGCTGGCCGTTCGATCACCTCTCCTGCCGCCACCTGGCTGGCAAGAGTCTCTGACATCACCTCAACCTTCGGCATACCCCAGCCTAGTCAATGAAGCCGCAAGGTCATGCTCAAACTCAACAATTGTCCCCTGAGATCTCTTGGGTGGAAATTCCCTCTGAAATCGATCGAAGCAAGCTTTTATGCCTCTTTACGAAGCTGGAATGTCTGCCTACTTTCTTCTCGTGACTTTGCGCA
>JBDNAG010000300.1:0-5472 GCA_039768565.1 Akkermansiaceae bacterium
CTTGCGGATGACATGGGTTACGGGGATCTGGGCTGTTATGGCTCGCTCCAAATTGAGACACCGGTTCTCGACAAGCTCGCCGCTGCTGGCATCCGCTGCACCGATGGCTACGTTTGCGCAAATGTCTGCGCTCCCTCGCGAGCCGGACTCCTCACCGGGCGCCATCCCCAGCGCTTTGGATTTGAGCACAATCTCAACAAATCTTTCCCCACCCTTCCCGAGCGACTGGGCATTCCAGTCGAACAAAAAACCATCGGCGACCATCTCCAAAATGCCGGTTACAGGACTTCGCTGATCGGCAAATGGCACGTCGGCGACTCTGTCCCCGGCATGCTCCCGAATGCCCGGGGGTTTGACTATTTTTTCGGAATGCACACCGGAAGTCACAACTACTTCCCCAAGGCCGAAAACAACAAGCTCTTCAGAAATGAGAACCCGGTCAAAAAAATCGATCATCCTTATCTGACCGATTGGTTCACCCACGAAGCAATCGGCCAAATGACTCCCGCTGACAAACCTTTCTTCTGCTTCCTCTCTTACAACACCCCACATACTCCCATGCAGGCCAAGGAGGAGGATCTCTCAAGGTTTTTACATTTAAAAGGCAAACGCAGGCAAACCTATGCCGCCATGCAATGGTGCATGGACCTCAATATTGGCAAGGTCCTCGAACACCTCAAAAATACAAAGCAACTCGAGAACACCCTCATCGTCTTCTACTCAGACAACGGCGGCAGTGTTACCGCATCACATGCTTGCAATGCTCCCTTGAATGGGATGAAGGGCTCGTTCCTCGAAGGCGGAATTCGCGTTCCTTTTATCTTTCACTGGCCCAAGGGCCTACCATCAGGAACAACATTCGGGCATCCCTTCACCTCCCTCGACCTTCTCCCCACCTTCATGGCAGCTGCCGGAAAACAACTCCCCCCAAGAATCACAAAGAAAGGTCGCAAAAAAATCGTGAATCACGACGGCCGCGACCTCCTTCCCTTTTTACGCGGAGAAGTCGCCAAAGCTCCCCACGAAGCTCTTTTTTGGCGTATGACAATGCGAGGAGCCGCTATTCGTGAAGGAGACTGGAAGCTTCTCGTCAACGTTCACACTCCGCCGGCCCTCTACAATTTGGCTGAAGACATTTCCGAGCAGGACAACCTATATCAAAAGATGCCGGAAAAAGTTGCGGACCTATGGTTGAAACTAAACCAGTGGCAGGAGTCTCTCGAAGACACTCCGCACTGGCAGGAAGATCCCTACTGGCAGGGCTATAACCGGAAACTTTACACACACGATTACTGGCTCACCCAGCCAGCCAGAAACGAAGAGTATAACGGGATCCGTTGAGCACCCCCTTTACTTTAGCGGCATCAAAATTCTGTTCCAACAAGGTTGGAATTCATCCGGCTTATCGAAGGACATCACTACCCTGGTCGCTTCCCCTATAATCTTTTCACGGCGGACCACCTCAAAGATTCTCGAGTCCTTCGAATTGTCGCTGTTGTCGCCCATCACAAAATATTCACTTTCGCCTGAAACCTTCCCGGTAAAGCTTCGATATGGGGTTTCCACAGCGGGAAGGCCCATCGCGGCATGTTCACGGCCGCCCAAATTCTCTGTGGCAAAGAGCGATTGCTCCTTCAATTAGGCTCTCATCCCGATTGTCACCTCTTCAGACAAGGGGCCGTAATCAAGAGGGACTCCATTGATAAACACACGAAGGTTTCACATTTCGATTTCATCACCTGGAACACCAATCACTCTTTTCACCAACCCGGTATCGTCATCAATGGCAAAAAAAATGACAATATCACCAAGATCAGGATCATCTCATTGAGCAATTCGATAGTCGGTCATCGGAACACGCAGACCGTAGGAGAGGAGATTTGAAAACACAAAATCCCCCTCCAAGATGGTAGGATCCATCAATCCCATGGGAACAGAATTGAGTTCTGCGATACTTGAACGAACCGGCAAACCCACACAGGCCACGAAAAGAACGATTCCGCGCCACTCCAACCATTTTTTCTTAAGGAATTTCTTCATACATCAACCCAGCATCACCAACAAAAAACACCGGTATAATATTGCTCTTACTTTCTCATCGCAAGGCAACACCAAGCCGTTATCGCTTAATTCTGATCCTGCGATATTCCATCTGGCCACGATCTCCCTCCAATCCAACGGGCCCGCTTTTGGGAAGTTTAAAGGCCTCCTCGAGGACTTCGCCATTACAAGTACAGCGCGCGCTTCGCCCTTTCACCTCAACGACAATTTCGTTCCAACCACCCGGCTTGTAACTCTCCAGATCTTTATATGGTCCTGCGACCAGATAATCGCGGCACTGCAACTGGGGACGCCGAATAAAGACCCCGCTATCAGCATTCGCATTGGCACGGAATTCGAGCTTCAAGGTAAAGTTGGTATCGAATTCCTCATGCGTCCATAGCTGGGTAAAGCTTCGTCCCTCCGGCGGGGTAGTCACGATAAGGCGCCCATTCTTCGCCAAATAGCGCCCCTTGCTACTGGCCCCCTTACCATCAAAATTTTCCGTCTTCGCAAGAGTCTTTTTGTTCCGGTATCCCCAACCGGTTAAATCCTTTCCATTGAAAAGAAGCTCAAATCCCTCTTCAGGCTGGAAGTCGTCCACAGGGACCTCCACCAAATCAAGAGTCTCCAAAACCGGACGTAAAGTATTAGCCCACATTGTATACCCCGATGCGTTGGGGTGGAGAAGATCTGGAAACTCAGCCTTCCTCGCATTTCCATTTTCATTCGCAAACATCGACCATGTATCAATCATGGTCACCTGCTTATCCCCTTTCACCGCTTCTGCGTAGAGGACGTTGATCCTTTGAATCTGCTCCGCTGAGCGTCTCTTCGATTCATGACTCGGGAAGACGTTGCAAAGAATGATCGGCATCTCTTTGTTCGACCTCTTGAGTTCCTTGATGATGAGCTTCAAATTCCCCGCAATCACCTCCGGCGTTGCTCCCTCCTCCAGATCATTCGTCCCCATCAATAGCACTACACCGGTCGGTCTCAACGCCAACACATCTTCAGGCATCCGGTATAGCATACCTCTAGTGGTGTCTCCGCTTATGCCACGATTCGCGACTTTCGTTTTGCCAAAGGCTCCTTTCAAATCGTCGCCCCAGCCCTGGGTGATGGAGTCGCCCAAGAACACCAATGCCCCCTGCTTGATCTCTACCTCCTTGGCCCAGGCCGTGCGCTTGCTCTTCCAAAGATTTCGAAACCAATCGTATCGCCTCACGGGCCCCTCACCGGCGATTTCAGAATCCGGAGGAATCACCTCAACCGGCTCCAGAGCCGTGACCGAAGAGAGAGGAAGAACAACGAAAAAAATCTTTAAGAGAAAACGCATGCCCGGGAGCATGAGAAAAATTCTGCGCTGTGACGAGAATCGATTGTGCTCGTGTTATCGACGCCTCCCGCGAAACCGATCCCTCGGATCATCTTCCTTTTCTTCCTCATCCTTGTATCCAAGAATCCCGCCCTTTTTGAGATTCCGGACAAAATCCTTCATATCAGTTTTGAGTTGTTCATCCGAAACCAACGCTCCCAGCGCGCCACTTTTGTCGTCGACTTTCTCCAGTGCCGCCGTCGCTGTATCAGCGGTGCGCTCAATGGAGGTCAGGACACGCGGCACATCTTCCAGCGCAGGCCCCACCCGCGCAATCGCGGACTGCGCCGTTTGATTTGTCTCCCGAACCTCATTAATCGCCATTCGAAAATCTCCGATTGCGGGATCGAGTTTTTCGCCCAGTTCCACAAAAGAAGCCGAAGCCTTTTCGAGGTTGGCCAGCGTTCCGTCAAACCGTTGGATATTTTTTGCCGACAGTACCTGCCCATTCACCTTGTCCATTGTTTCAGAAAGTTTGGAAGCCACGATCTTCACTTCATCCACCGACTCCTCAATTTTCAGAAGCGCCTTCTGGGCTTCCTTGATCACCTCCCGGGTACTTCCTGCAATCAACTCCGCCTCATTCTGAAGAAGATCCAATCCACCCGGTCCGGCACCTATGACAGTTTCGCCTTGTTCGATAAACACCTCTGTCCCCACCGCTGGCGGAGTAATTAAAATCTCTTTATCCCCAAGAAGACTGGCCTGGCTGATCTTCATGACCGACCCCTTCTCAATCCGATGATCCTCACCAATTGCAAGAACGACTTGTATCATCGAACCGTCCACCAGTTTGGGCTTCTCCGCAACTTGTCCAATCTTGGCCCCCCGCAGCCGAACCGTGCTTCCCTTGATAATTCCGGGAGCCTCCTTGAAATTCACCTTAACCTCGTAGCGCTTCTTAAAGAGATCTCCGATATTCCCGAAGAGGAGAATGATCGTCCCCAGCATCGCCAGCCCGAGAAATAGAAAGACCCCAACGAGTGTCTCGGTCCTTTTGGAATTGGTCGCCATGGGAGAACTATGGCCGCCTTGGGGGCAAATCACAAATCCGAATCCTGCGCTCGTCCATCCACAAAATTCATGAGAACCGGGTCCTTGCTGGACTTTAACTCATCAGGAGTCCCTTCCCAGTAGACCAATCCGTCCTTCATAAAGACAAGGCGATCTGCAATTCGAAACGCACTCCGCATCTCGTGAGTGATCACCACATTGGTAATTCCATGCTCAATCGCCAAATCCTTGATCAATCGGTCAATTGAATCACCGGTCACCGGGTCCAATCCTGCGTGAGGCTCATCATATAGCACACAACACGGTTTTCCCACCACGGCCCGTGCCAAAGCCACCCGCTTTCGCATCCCCCCGGAAAGATCAGCAGGCATCTTTTTCTCCTGACCTTCCAAACGGACAATTTTAAGAGCCTCCTCCACCCGGCGGACGAGTTCATTCTTATCGTTGATTCCAGCCTCCTTCAGCGGAAAAGCGACATTCTCCCCCACCGTCATCGAATCAAACAAGGCTCCGCTCTGAAACATCATACTGATCTTCTTCCGCGCCCAACTCAGCTCCCGTTCCGACAAATCCGAAATGACCTGACCTTCCAATGCCACCGTTCCCTCATCCGGCTGAAGCAGGCCCACCATGTGCTTCATCAACACCGACTTTCCACCGCCAGATCCACCGAGCAAAACTAAAATTTCACCCCGCCTGATATCCAGATCCACTCCACGCAGCACCACCTGGTCGCCGAAACTTTTCTTGATGCCGCGCATCTCCAGGAAAATCTCACCTTTCATGGCCTCTTTCTAGGCGTATGAATGAAGAATTGCACTCCGGGAAATTTCAGATTTGCTCCAACCCATGAGTTGCTCGTCAGATCCCCACAACTTAATCGTGATAGGAGGCGGCGCTGCGGGCTTTTTCGGAGCCATCTCGGCAGCTGAAGCAGGCCTTGAAAACATCCTCATCCTTGAACGCGGGCCCGAAATTCTAACCAAAGTCCGTATCTCGGGTGGCGGTCGCTGCAATGTGACCCACGATTGCTACGATCC
>JBDNAG010000064.1:0-19385 GCA_039768565.1 Akkermansiaceae bacterium
CCGTCGTTAGCACGGTCAATTTCCCTCCCATGGAATGGCCGTAAACGCCCAATCGATTCGGATCCACTTGCGGTTGCTCCTCCAGAAAAGTTAGAGCCCGCCGAGCCCCAAGGGCACAAAGAAACCAACTGTTGTTACGGGGTGACTTGACTGGATCAAGAGTCCAGGGAGCCGGATCAACCAACTTCGGAAAGATGTTTCCCGCGTGACGGGATGGCGCATGATAGCCGTCAAGAGTTCCCCAATCCGTCGTAACCCGATAACTTGGATCATCGATTTTTTCATCCCAGAACAACTTCACTTGTGATGGTCCCACGGCGTAACCTGGTGCCGAAATCCGCCCTGCCCAAGCAATCGAGATTGTCGCATAACCCCTTTTCGCATTGGTAAGAATCGCCTTGTGGTCGGCATACTGTCCCCCTCCATGAATCTGAACCAATCCCGGCAAGCTCTTGGCTCCTTTGGGATAGCCAAAGATTCCCGCCATCATGGCCTTCCTCCCCTTAAAGATTCCAATCCGGTAACGAAGCACTCGAAAGACCACTCCATCTTCCTCCCAACCTTTCAGAACTTCCACATCCAAAGGTTCGGCCCGGGGATCAAAGCCCTGCCATAACTCCTCCACATTGGCGGGAATTTTCCCCTCCTTCAGTGGCGGCAGGGTTTCCTTCAAATCAGAGCCTGGTGCGAGAGATGCGCACAGTATTACTGGAATGAGAAATCGAATCACGAAACACCCTACTCACTTTTTAGAATGAACCTTTCGGTGGGCGCTGCGCTTACGATCTCCATGATCAAGGAATGCGTCGAAAGCGATAGAATCTCCGGTTAGCCTGAATGGCATCAGTGAAGGTCGTGGTCACGCTGTCCGAGAGAATGGTATCGCCCAGGAGTTCCCAACTCTGAAGGTCGCTACTAAACTCTGCCCGATATAAAAAACCGGGCTCGGTTGTCACCGTGAACGTCAGCAAGTTCCCATCGACGAGATAAGTCGCAGTGGGGCTAACAGCTGGAATGGCATTTGGAAGTCGTGGTGTCAGTTGCGACAAAGCCACGACGGATTCTCCTGAACGACCCATCGTTTTATCCGGCGACTGACGGTCAAAATCAACGCGATCAATCAGAGTCCCATCCGGCGCAGAAAGAAGGATGCTTTCGCCACCGACAGCCAGCTTGAATGGAAGGTGCAACTCATCGTTCAACGCGGGATTATTTTGTGCAACTTCGTCATCAGCCCAAGCGAGGAAGAGGTCTCCGGGAAGAACACGATAGCCAGACGGGATCTGAAACTTGAATGGATCAGTGGGATCATCACTGAGGAACCAGCCAGTAAGATCTGCTGTCACAAGTCCTGGGTTGGCCAGTTCAATCCAATCCTCAAAATCTCCATCAGCGGGATCTGCAAAGGCGTCTTCATTGTCAGCCATCCACTCATTAATGACCAGAGGCGGCCATGCCTCTACTCCGGAAAAAATGACGGTTCTCACTTCGCTCGTAATCTCCTCGCCATTCGAGCCAAGAACCCGAACGAGGAGCTCATTTTCACCGGCCTGAAGGGAAAAAGGAGCGCTCCAATCACCCGGTGAACTCCATGAAGGTTGCAGGGGAATTCCATTCACTTCGAAGGAGACCGCGTCCACGGGAGCCGTTCCCGAAAGGGTAATGAAGGACTCGGTCACCATGCTGTTATCCGTCGGCTCAACGAGCAAAAACGGCTCATTGACCGCATCGAGCTGAGGTTGAATGAAGGCAGCACGCTGCTCGATGAATTGTGGAATTGATCGACCCGCCCCGCTCGGCACAAAGGGCGAGGTAAAGGTCAAGCCAGCGGCATCATAAGCCGCTCTCTTCCGCTCCAGTAGAGGAGTCACTCCAGCCGTCGAATAGAACGATCCCAAAGACTCCTCCATGGCACGCCAGTAGGCTCGAATGAACGCGGGAGTTTCATACATCCTCTTGAGGTTCGCATCCACGCTTGATGGGAAGAGCGCCTGTGTCGGCGGGTCTCTTCCATCGACACCCAAGCCAACGTCCATATCCCAGACAAACTGAACCCATCCGGAGCCACTCGGTTTGTAAATGTAGCTGTTCTTGTAGTTGGTATTTCCAAAGGCATCCCAAAACGAGCCTAGGTCAATCATGGCCCAGGTTCGCATCCAGTTTTCCATGTCAATGATCTCCAGCAGCCGGGTTTCGTAATCCGGCCCAGTGTCATCGGAACGCCTCATCAACTCCAGTATGCTGGTATCGTCCAAACGGGTTCGACTCCCTCGCGCCCTCGCGCCGGTTGTCCAACGATATCGCGCCGGCCGAATCATCCCGTCGGCCTCAAAGACATCAATGATATTGCGAACAAAGGGACGCGTCCTCACCCCGGAATCACTGGTTTCGTTGTCGTTGCTCGTCTTAAAAAGCTCCCCGTCATCACCTGGAAAATGCGAGTTTGCGAGGACTCCATCCGGCTGCTCGGCATCATGATAAATCGTGCGCCGGCGAATTCCGTTCATATAAAGATAAATGTCACGCCGGTGCAGAGTCGGAAGTTTCAGTTGGTCCGCAAACCAATGCATGGTCTGCTCACGTTGATTGGTGGCATCGCGGACCGGATAATCGAGTGTCAACTTATCCGCGCCCAAAAACTCGTGATGATCGGGAAGAGTGACATCGTAGGATACCGATCCCTCGGTGGGGAAACTGTGTGAATCCTTATTCCCTCCATAAAAGGCTCCGGCATCGTAAATCACTCGTGACCCGTTCGAAACAAAGGTAATCGGAAAAGGGTCATTACTTCGGAACGGCTGCCCGTCCCACTCGTTCAACGAGGCCTGGGTGACCCACATCCGGTAGGTTCCAAAAGACTCTCCATTGGCTGGCTCACCAATTCGGATCAATCCCTCGCCACCCGGAGGAAACACCGACTCGCTCATCGCGGAGTCAACGGCCACCACCTGAAAAGCAATCAAAGTCCCGCTTTCCTGATTTGGAATTTCAGCAGAGTAGATCCTATCTCCTGCCGTCAAATCAGCACCCGTGCCATCATCATTCATGGGTAAATCCGCGGTAGTCGAAGAAGGATCGATACGATACCGCAGGACCACAGCTCCCAAACCATCGCTATCGGCAACCTCGGCATAAACACGAATGTCATCACCAGCTTCCGGCAACACCGGGCGATGCATCACCTCATCGATTTGCGGACCCGCATTGGCTACCGCCTGACTGTTCACGGCACCAGGGGTTCCCAGATTTGTGGGTAAATCGAGGCGCCCTTTTGCCTCAAGCCAATTGCCCCGAAAACGGAGAAGGTATTCGGGATGCCCCGCAAGCCAACGAACCTTTGCCCGTAAGGTGGCACGGGAACCAGCCGAAAGAGTCTGCGTCAATGGAGCACGGGCCCGGTTTGGCCCCGGATCCCCACGGCGGGTCGAAATCAAACGAAGTGAATTACCACCAGCAAAAGCCTCAGCTGTTTCCAATCGTGAACGCCGTTGATTTCCTTGGAAAAACCAGCCCGTCGTTCCGCTTTCGAAGCCGCCATTGGAAAGGATATTTGAACCACCCTCCGGGATCACCTCGACTTGGTCCACCAAAGCTTCACCCGCCCCCAGTAAAAACATCTGAATTTGGTTGGCCGGAGCGTTGCCATTTCCATGTGCCAGGGTTCCGGTGAATTCCACATTGGTCCACTCCGATTTAGCCGACTCATCACTATCAACCCAATTCGAGGGCCCAAAAGAATCAGCACCAGGATCACGACGTTCCAGCGACGCTCCACGACCATCTGCAAAACGATGCCAGCGATCGGAATCACGATAGGTCACTTCATCTTCGACCACCAAAATTCCACCATCGACCTTCGACAAGGCAACACGCTCGCCTCCATCGGAAAGGCTTCCTTCATAGTTTCCAAGGACCATACTGCCATCAAGATCGGAATGATTCGCCAGGGTCCTTGTCCGATTTTTTGCGATCACTAAAAAGCCACCAGCCGCAATTTGACTTCCATTGGGAAAAGAAAAATTAACTCCATCGGTGAATGCCCAACCACTCATATCAATGGCCAGTGCTCCCGAGTTATGAAGCTCGATCCACTCATCGGCGTTGTCGTCGGTGGGGGGGTGAAACATGATTTCATTGATCACCACCGACGGCCCGGATTGGGAACGTAGGGGGCCGTCACTCCGAAAGCGAAAAAAGGGCACACCGGTTTCAGCCGCCGGTAGAATCACGGCATCAAGAACCCGCTGACCTGGCGGATCGGTCAGGTAAACGGCATCGCCATCTGCACCCAGGGCAAAGCCCAACTGGGATTCCTCAAAGCGAATCGTTCCTCCCGCCGGAATCAAAGTCCCACCCGGAATTTCAAACATCGCCAAAGTGTCACGGGCATCACTGAGCGTGCACCCGGAGAGATCGAGCGGGACAGGGGAGGCATTCCGAAGCTCCACAAAATCAAGCTCCAGTGCTTCCGAATTGCTCAATACCGCCGCCACAAAAACTTGATCCAAACCATCGGTTGGGACGGGATCGGAAACACCCGGAGATCCTCCAATCGAGTGGCTTGCCTCCCAAGCCCGCTCATCGCCTTCCCCGTATGTCGCTCGCGCCAAAACTAAGGAATGCCCCGTGCCATCTGCAGCAGCGGGCCAAGGAAAGTCATCGCGATAATTGACCTCTTGCACAATCGCGTTCGAGGGCTTCCTCAATCGAATCCGGCCGCCGTCATTCGAGAGATTTCCCGACCACGGCCCCAAAACACCCGTGGCTCCAAGTTCGCTCTCCACGTCACCCGGCACCCGGGCTACCACCAAAAACCCCAAGCCCGGCACCAAGGTTCCATCCGGGAAAATGTAATCAGCTTCACCGCTCAACCGCCATCCCGAGATGTCCTCGGCCCAAGGCTGGGAATTAAACAATTCAATAAACTCGAGTTCAAGACCATCTGTCCGCTGCGCGGGATGATAAAGAATTTCAGAGATAGTAATCCCGCTGCGCCGTGATGACGGACCGAGCGGTTCATAAGTCAATTCCTCACGCGTCGGGAATTCAGGTATATCGATAGTGATGACGGCGACTTCCGAATCCACAAATCCATTCGCGTTCGTCACCCTCACCGTATAGTCGCTCTCCTGATCCCACCCGGCGGAATCAAGAGTGAGAACCTGAGAAGTCGCTCCGGTGATGGGCTCGCCATTCAAAAACCACTGGAAGGAAAGTGGCTCCGGTCCGTTCACCTCAATTTCGATCACCAACTCTTCCCCACCGTCCCAAACTGCCTGCGGTTGCGAAGTAATCTCCGGAGGCGTGTTTGGGTTAATTTTGCTGGCCGCTAAAATGAAACCATTGATCGCAGATTGCGATAGTCCAGCAGTATTCCTAAGCTGAAAAGTTCCCGTTCCAGTAGTTTCAATTTCAAAGACCATCGCGAACGATTCATTGTCGAGCAAGGGATCCTGAAAGTTCACAGATGCCACCTCGGGATCTCCCGACCCTCCGGTCACCGTCCATACCTTGTCAGAGCCTTCACCGGAACCCGGGTCCCACGCGTAAAGGGTCAGTTCGTAAACTTGATTGGAATTCAAACCACTGAAATTCAAAGTCAGAAAGCCTGTCGGTGAACTCGCGATCAAGAGATCTTCATAAAGCCTCTGGAAACTATAGCCTGCCGGGTTGCCATTTGAACTCCCGCGATTTCCCGGCAAGCCAAAAGTCGTACTGGTGGCAATCTGCACCGTCGTAGTCCCCGATGTCAGCACCGCATCTGTCGAAAAATTGGCGGTCGAAGTCGACCCGGAAAAAACAGAAGGCCAAATCCCAAACTCCGCCTGATCATCCTGATTGAACTCGATCGCAAGAAGCTCTTCCTGAGAATAGGCCGCTATACTGGCAAAAAATAAACCAACGGCGATCCGCGAAATTGTTTTTAGATTCATGGTTTTATAGAGGGGTATAACGAAACAAAACCCCTCCCTTAACAAAGAGAGAGGTATGAAAAAGAGAGCGGTGTTTCCAGACCACTCTTGAGGCGTAAGAACTACCTCCGCCCTCTTGAGAGAAGGGCAAGAGAGCCAAGCGCAAAAAGAGCGATGTAAGATGGTTCTGGAATCAACGTCACATCAGGTTGGCGATCAATGCAGTCCAAAGAGGAGAGGAGATTAGTGCTTTCACGACACAAACAGATTACAAATTGGGGGACTCTGAGGCAACCTAGAATTATCGTGCTTTCCAATGAAACTGAATCGAGGCCAAAGCAAACGCTTTGCATAAAAAAGACTCCGAAGGCCCATGTGGACCCCGGAGTCATAAATTGCTTGGCCGGACTCGTTACTTTCCCTTAATCCAGATATTGCGGAAGCGCACGTCCTGACCGTGCTCCTGTAACTTGAGAGGCTCATCGCTTCCGCCCTTCTTCACGCCTCCATTGGCATGTTTGACAGGAACATTGTCGTGAACCTTGATACCGTTCCACCACAAGGTGAGTCGGGCAGGCTCCTTCATTTTATCACCTTCCCACTCGCCGGCCTTGAAAATGAAGTGGAAGGAATGCCACTCACCATTCGGGCGCCACGCATTCCTCTTGGGAACATGCTCCATGCAAACGGCTCCGATCCCGTGAGGTCCGATTTTCCAACCATAAGGGTCTTCGATGTTTTTCCCTTTGGGAGACTCAATCTGCAGTTCGTGGCGATTCTGCATGTAGACTCCGCTGTTGGCATAACCTTCAGCCTTATCATCGCCGCGCTGGCCCATCATGACAAATTCCACGTGCCCTTCGAAATCGTGATACTTCTTTTTGGTGACGAGATCATGGGTTCCCCACTTCTTGCCGCCATCGGTCATGAGCACTTTGCTATCATCGGTCGGGCTCTTCACCACTTTCCAGGTAATCTCCATGTCCTTTTTAGGCCACATCTCCCAGTTTTCCTTAACCGACTCCATCGTGCCATCAAAGGGCGTATCCGCACCATCGGGAGCCTTTACCCCAAGGTCCTTCGACTTGTCGTAGCCCTTTTGTTCCTCGGGCTTCTTGGCATTGGCGACCGCTCCAATCAGGGAGAAAGCCACGCAGCATGAGATCAATTGTTTTGTTTTCGTCAGTTTCATGATGGGAGATTCTACGCACCCGAAGGGGCCTACTTATCGAAAAGCAGCCCCGATCGTGGCCAAAGCCAAAGTTTGCCAGGGACGGGGATACAAACGGCACTCGGCCACAGAGCTCAGCTCCCTCTCAGAAAGGACGCCATCTTTTTGCGATACATGAAGGAATCGGAAGTCAGAAGCGAAAGGACTACCATCTTAAAACTACCACCGCTCTTCACGTAGGCTTCCTCGGCATCGATCAAGGTTTTCGAATCGGAGAGGGTTTCGTTGCGCCCCATGAAATAGCGAAATGCGTGTCGGATGATCGACTGTTGAACCCGCCGCGACTTGGCAAGGCGGTCAATCAAGTCGAAGGCATCTTTCACTTCACCGTCGAGAGCAGGGTCTCCGGTTCCCGCAAGGTAACCAGAACCATCCACCGGCTTACTCTTGTATTCATGCTCCGCAAATTTTCCACGCCCTTTGGTTACGATGTTGTCTGGGTGTTCGAGCTCCTCCAGCTTTCTGAAACGACCGAAGTCATCATAGATTTCGAAAGTGAGCCCGAGTGGATTCATGTGAACGTGACATTTCCAACACTCCTCTTTTGACGTCACCCCGTCCAGTCGCTGGCGAAGCGTCCGGTGGTGATCTTCGGGGATTAGTGCATCCACGGTAATGGGAACGTCGGGAACAAATCCGGCGAGCAATTTTTCCCGAATCCACTTGCCGCGCCGGACGGGATCGGTCTCGGTGTTTTGGGAATGAGCCACCAACCAAGCCGGATGGGTTAAGATCCCTTTACGATTGGGAATTTGAAAAGGCTGAGTCGTGGGGAAATCCCAGTACTCCTCGTCGCTATAGTTCCCATTAGCTCCGATCGGACCACTTCCGGGGATTTTGGGAAGGCTGTAAACCTCGGCGTAACTGAACTTTTGACCACCGTGGTAAAACCAAGGCGAGGTTACCGGAGTAAGATCACGAGCAAAGGTATGTTCAAAATACTCCATCCACCTTTTAATGTCTCTCGCATTCCGTTTGTCATCAATTTTGGTGATCTTGATCGCCTTAAACTCCGCTGAGTATTTTTCGAAATTTTCTTTAACAAACACCTTCGGATCCTTGGCCCAATCGCTGTCCTTCAATGCAAGCCAGACTTTTCTCCATTCCTCGACGATCTTACCCCCCTCCTCGTTGCTGTGACGGTGCAGAACGAAGAACTCATCCGTGGTAAGAAGCCTTTCAAAGACATTCCGATCTTCCTTCAAAATGACATCCACCACCTTGTCAGCTTCGTTGGTAATCCACCCGGCTGTCCCGGAATAACCCCGGGAAGTATTCATAAAAGCTCCTCCGCTTCTCGCAGTGTCCTTAAAAATCTTCGTGCTATTTGAATATCCAAAAAACTCGCGGAAGAAGCGGCTTATTTTGGGGTGCGTCACTTTGTGCGACCGCAAGTGGAGCCCATTGAGCCCCGGATCACCTTCCGCCAAGAAAGACTTCTCGTCTCTCAAAAGTCGCAGGACTTCCCGCTGATAATCTTCTTTCGTATTCAATCGTCCTTCCCCGGCAGCCTTTACCAAAGCAGCATCAGGATTACGATCATCGATGGCATAGGCGATCGCGTAGCTCGCTTCTCGCGGAGACAACTTTTGCCGGCCATGCTCATCAACTTCGCCCGTCCCAAACTCGTGACGATACATGAACTCTGATTTCAAAATCACACTGACGAGCATCTGTCGCAGACCTTCGATATTGCCGCCAATAGCAATGCTGCCCTTCAAAAGCTCTAGATGCTTTTCCAGTTCCAGAGAGGTAGGTTCGCGTTGCAGAACACATTGATACTGGGCCAGCACCGCATCCTTCAACTCCACGCCGGTAGGGTCTGATTTTTTGATTACGATAGTTTCGAATGCCTTCGGAGTAGCCCTCGGAGACCATCGATCCTTAGGATTCTCAAACTGGTTCGATTTAATCTCACCGCTCTTCACTCGCGCCGGTCGCAGTTGTTTTTTGGAAATCCAATCCGCATTTGTGAGCATCGTCAACAAGTGCCCCCCATCCAAGGTCGTAGTGTCATAATAACGGACACCAGATTGGTCCGGCAGAATTATCGGAACAGTCACGCCGTAAAAACTCTTCTGCCGATCACGACCATTGAGGTTGAAGATCGCATTCACTCTCTCAACAAAAATCTGGGGGCTCACCAACCAACGCCGTGACGGCGTATATGGCTCTTCTTCGATGTCACCACTAAAGAGCTTTTCGTGGTCGACGTAATTCGCGTATCCGGGATAGCGCAGTTTATCCTGAAGGGTGGAAGCCTTGTGCTTGCCGAGCTCCACCTTCAACCATGCCAACAACTCCGCTCGTTCGATATCGCCGGGTTGTTTTTTCTTTTTTTTGGGCGGCATCTGGCCGAAGTAGACCTGTTCCTGAACCTTGTTGAGCATTTCGAGCCGACTTTCGAGAGGTAGCTTGTCCAGCTGATCCAGCCGGATGTTTCCCTTTTTCTCCCACTCATCGTGGCAGGAAAAACAATAGTTCTCCAGAATCGCCGCGGGTTTGGCCTGCAAAGATGCAACCAATCCGGCGATTGCGAGAAGACGAAATGGGCTCATGACATTACCCTATCCAAGGAACTGTTTGATCGCCCCCTTCTGGTCCATGTGCGCCAAACCAGTATCGATGGCGCCATAATGCTCAAGAGGATTTCCGTAAGCGTTCAGAATGGAGGTATACCAATTGCCGAGGGTCTTATGACCTTCCTTTCCGTAATGCGGGAGGCGAATGTATTTCCCGGTGATATCGAGTTGGGCGTTCTTGCCTGACATGACAATAAACGGCCACTCGGTTCCCTTACTGTGATGGGTTTCACCATTATCGGGAAAGTAAAGAAGCATGGTGTTGTCAAACATCGACCCCCCGTCCTCGGGAACAGACTTGAGCCGGCTCACCAGACGATCGATCAAGCTCATATGGTGGCTACGAACCTTTTCGCGAACCTGCAGCGCTTCGAATTTCCCAACCGGCTTCCCGTGACCCACATCGTGAAGATTAACGTTCTCCCTCTCGATGTCGGTAACACCGGTATAAATCGTGCCGAGCTCATCAGCAGTCAAAGTCACGACATTCGTCATGCCGGAAATCAAAGTCGAGAGAGCAATCTCAGCATGGCCAATCTGACGGTCCACGGTGTTAATATCATCCGCAAAATATTTTTCATCAAGCCGAGGCGCATGCTTCCGAATCACATCAGACATCGCGTCCATCTTACGATTACGTTCGCGAATGTTCTCAATTGAGTCCGAATAATTCTTCACCTTGGCCTTCTCAATACCACGAAGTTCTTCCGCCATCGCACCTTCATTCTTAGCCGCAAACTCAAGCAAACGACGCTCGAGTTGATACTGAACCTTCGACTCCTTGTCGCTCAGCACAGATTTAAAGAGTTCCTCAATCGCGACCTTTGGCGAACCGAAGGCATAGTTGGGTTGCTGCGGCCCGCGAGCTGAAAACCCTTTCTCGATCCCATTAATGTTTCCACGTGAATTTCCTCCACCGCTGGGGAAGCAGGCCAACTCGATGTGCTCGAGCGAGGATGGGAAAAGCTTCGCCAGTTCAAAATCAACAGTGGCCCACTTGATCGAACTAAGTCGCTCGTTCGCCTTGTAAACTCCGAGCGAAGACTGCCAGGTGTGGTGACCCGTCGTGCACATCTTACCCGAAAGCCCCTGAAGAATCGTCATGTTCTCCTTATGCTTACTGAGCGCGCCCATCCACTCCGGAAGCTCGTGATCCTTCAGCGAAACCTCGAAGGCTTCCTTGCGTTTTTCTTTCTCAAGCTCCGCACCTTTCAAGGTCGAAGGAGCGAGAGTATTGGGCAGCAAGCCATTCCCCTTGTGAATGAAAATGAATCGCTTGGGAGCTTTTCCTTTGGCATTTGCGGCAAAGAGTCCGGGCGTGAGCGCCATGGAGCCAGCCCCCAGCATCGATTGTTTCAGGAAATTTCTTCGGCTGTTCATTGGGATGATTGGGTTTCTTTTCGATAGATGAAGGAATCGGAGGTCAGCAAGGAGACGATGACCATTTTGAAGCTACCACCATACTTAACGTAAGCGGCTTCGGCATCAATCAAAGTTTGCGAATCGGAAAGGAGTTCATTTCTCCCCATAAAGTAGCGGAAGGCATGTCGGATGATCGATTGCCGGACGCGACGTGATTTGGCAAGGCGGTCAATCAAGTCATAAGCATCTCGCACTTCTCCATCGAGAGCGGCGTCGCCTGTCCCTTCGAGAAATCCAGACACGTTTAGCGGCTTCGTTTTGTATTCGCTGGCGGAGCTCTTTCCGTTTCCGGCTTTGATCAAATTATCGGGATGCTCCAAGGCCTCTGTTTTGCGGAAACGACCAAAGTCATCGAACATCTCAAAAGTAAGACCAAGCGGGTTCATGTGAACGTGGCACTTCCAGCACTCCTGCGCCGAAGTCACGCTATCCAGGCGCTCGCGGAGTGTGCGATGGTGGTCTTCGGGAATCTGGGCATCCACGGTGATGGGAACTTCTGGAACATAGCCCGCGAGGAGCTTTTCGCGGATCCACTTCCCTCGCCGGACCGGGTCGGTCTCGGTGTTTTGCGAGTGAGCCAGCAGCCATGCCGGGTGAGTGAGGATACCCTTGCGATTCTGGATTTTGAAAGGCTGTTGCACTTGAAAATCCCAACCCTTCAGGCCGGTGTCTTTCCCTCTCGTTCCTGGAATTGGAGCGAGGTTGTAAATCTCGGAATACTGGTGGCGGAATCCATGAGCCCAAGGAGGGTTCGTGTAAGGAGTGGTGCCCCGGCCAAAGGTGGTTTCAAAATACTCCATGAGACGATTGAGAGTATTGGAATGCCGTCCCTTCACATTCTTGGTCTGAGGTGCTTTGAGACCGAGATTTTTCTCAAGGAGTTCTTCGTGCTTCATGCTCACGCCCTCCGGATCATCACGCCAATTTTCGTCCTTAAGGATTTCGTAAGCTTCGCGCCAGCGATCGATCACCACCGCCGTCTGCTCGTTCGGACGGGTATGATAAACGAAATACTCATCGGTGGTGAGAAGCTGTTCGAAAACGTTCTGATCCTGCCTTAGGATGTAATCGACGATTTTATCAGCCTCATCAATGACATGACCGGAAGTGCCCGCTGTCCCACGTCCGGCATTGGAATAGAAACCACCACTTCGCTTGGTGTCCTTGAAGACCTTCGTCATATTGACGTAGCCAAAGAATTCGCGGAAAAAACGGTTTACCTTGGGATGAGTGACGCGATGGGAATTGAGACCTTTGCCATTCACTTCCGGACCACCGGGGCCGGCGAGAGAGCTTTCATCCTTGAGAATTCGAATCACCTCGCGGCGGAAATCTTCCTTGGTTTTGAGCCGTCCTTCTCCAGCGGCCTTAACCAACTCCGCGTCAGGATTTCGATCGCTAAGAGCGTAGGCGATGGCATAGCTGGCCTCGCGTGGTGACAACTTTCGCCGACCATGTTCGTCTGCTTCACCCGCCCCAAATTCGTAGCGATACATGAACTCTGACTTAAGGAGAACGCTCACCAACATTTGGCGGAGGCCCTCGGTATTTCCTGCGAGGGAAATACTCTCCTTAAGAAGCTTGAGGTGTCTCTCCAACTCCGACTTGCTGGCGTCGCGTTGCAATACACATTTATATTGAGCCTGAATGGCTGCGACCATCTCAGCATCAGAGGGTTTGGATTTTTTGGTGACCACCGCCTCGAATGCCTCCGGCGTTTTACGCGGACTCCACCGATCCTTCGGATTGGGAAATTCATTCGATTTGATCTCCCCGCTCTTCACGCGAGCCTCGCGAAGCTGCTTTTTGGAGATCCAGTCGGCATTGGTCAGCATCATAAGAAGATGCCCACCGTCGAGAGTGGTGGTGTCGTAATAGCGCACTCCTGAATGATCTGGAAGAATGACGGGAATGGTGATCCCGTAGAACGAGCGCTGGCGGGAGCCACCCTCAAGCCCAAAGACGGCATTGATTCTCTCAATAAAAATCTGGGGACTGACCAGCCAACGACGCGCCAAGCTATATGGTTTTTCGCTAATCTTCCCACTGAAGAGCTTTTCGTGGCTCACGTTGTTTCCGAAATTTGGGTAGCGAAGTTTGTCTTCGAGCGTGGAGGCATTGTGCTTCTTGAGTTCGGCTCCAACCCAAGTCAACATCTTCGCTCGCTCCGCTTCGGTTGGTTGCCTTTTCTTTTTCTTGGGTGGCATCTGCCCAAAGTAAAGTTGCTCTTGAACTTTATTGAGCATATTCAATCGTGACTCCAAAGGAAGCGACCCGAGAGCATCAAGCTGCAAATTCCCCTTCTGCTCCCATTCGTCATGGCAGGAATAGCAGTAGTTTTTTAGAAGAGTCTCGGTGCCCGATGCTCCGACAGGCAGGACCCAAATCATCACTGGACAGAAAAACCCACGCAATTGCGCGAATATTTTCAATAACGCAATGGATTGAAACGGCGAAACAAACATTTTTGGGACTAAGAGATACGTTACTTCTTCACAAAACGCACATCTAACACCTTCTTATATGCGTTCTTATTTCGTCGATATGCGCCAAATAGAGCTTCCTGACTTTTATTTTGTCACCTTCAGAGAAGTTAAAGCGTAAAGGAATTCATACGCTTTCATGGGACAAGGATTCTGCCACTTGGACTTTTAGAAAGCTTTTGTTTTCAATCGCTTCCGTAGTTTCACCATCCGTGCCCTCAATAAAATTGAGGGAAGCCACTTTTTCACTATTCCAATTCGCTCAATGAACGCCTTTCCATCTCTTTCGCGACGCCTTCTTAACACATTCTTGTCTAAATCCTTAGTCGCTCCCCTTTTGATTTCGGCGATTGTTCGGGCCCAAGCCCCCAACTTCTCCATGAGCTTATCTCCGGATGCGATCGGAATTGGGAGCTGTACTGAGCTCACCTTCGAAGTGCAAAATAACAGCGGCGCCGCCGTCAATGATCTCGCTTTCACCTTAAACCTGCCAGCCGGGGTCGCCTTGAGTAATCCCGCCAATCCGATCAACAACTGCGGAGGCACCTTAAACGTGGAAGATGGCGGAGCCAGCATCACGCTTAGCGGGGGTTCGGTAAGCGCCAACGGGAGCTGCTCGGCAAGCGTTGGAGTGACTCTTTTAGCAGAAGGTCCCTTTAACCTCGTCTCGGGTGACCTGACCTCGGACGCCGGAAACAGCGGCAACGCGACTGTCTCAATCGGCACTCCTTCGAGCGGGCCGGCCCTTGGCTTTACAAAATCGTTTGCTCAAAGCCCGGTAAGGCTGGGAGGTCAGACCACGCTGACTTACACCATTCAAAACCAGTCCCAGACCGATGCAGAAGGGATCTCATTCAGCGACGACCTTTCGCCGGGAATTGTTGTGGCGAGTCAACCCAACATCGTCAACAACTGCCCCGGCGCCACCCTAACTGCAATCGCGGGTTCTCAATCGATTACCTTCAGCGGAGCCACCCTGGCGGCAGGTCAAACCTGCGTCATCTCGCTGGATGTCGTGGGACTTGTCGCAGGCCGCAGCATCAGTATCTCCAGCGATATCTCATCTAACTTTGCAGGCGGTAATCCGACTCCCTCCGGTCGAGCATGTGGAGCACTCGATGTGATCCCATCCGAAGACCTCGCTGACATTACCTTCTCAAAATCCTTTGTAGAAAACTCGGTTGATCCCGGCGGGACCACCGACCTGCTCTTTACCATCACCAACAACAGCCAAACGGAGACCTTCACCAACATCAATTTTTCGGATGATCTCAACTCCATGGTTCCAGGTGCCATTGCCTCCAGCCTTCCACAAGAGGGGGGCTTTCTGATCGATGCCAAGCTCGACGGATCCGGTGCCTCGGTTCTAGATTCCTCCTGGGACTATCTTGACCAACTCCAAAACGAAAACGGTCGAAGTGACAACTATCCTTTTGACGGATCCGGTAACGAGTGGAACACCGTCGAATTCAATCCGGCAACTTCCAACATCGGACCATGGGTTGCGGGAAACGCCCCCTTCCAAGCCGGCGTCATTGATGCCTTCCCGCCGGGAACTCCGGCGGTTCTTGGAGGAATCGACACAGCGGCCAATGGACAGAACCTGGTCACAACCTACCTCTTTCGAAAAGAATTTACTCTTGATGCCGCACGGGCCGGGACCAGCGACTGGTCGCTCGACTACGTCTTCGATGATGGAGCCATTGTTTACATCAATGGGACCGAGGTCTTCCGTACCGCCAGCATGCCCGCCGGCCCGATCACCACGACAACTCTTTCCGAACTCGGAGAAGAGGTGAACCGAGCATCAAGCCAGGTCGATCTTTCGGGTGTCCTTGTGCAAGGCTCGAACACCATCGCAGTGGAACTCCACCAGACCACACTCGACAGTAGTGATGCAGGATTCCTGCTCGATCTTTTACCTGTTTCCAATTCTCCGACAGGTGGCTTCACCTATTCAGACGATACCTTTGAAGGAACCAACGATGCCGGTGCTGCAAATGGAACACTTAACCCAACGGGTGGATTCTCGGGGGGCGGCATTGATATCACCGTAGGAGGCAAAAACTTTATCGCGGGCTTCTTCAATCCGCCAAGCTCGGGTGGATGGAGCAGAACCTTCAACATAGCTGAAGCTGGTTCCGTTGAAGTGAGCCTACGCTACCGCCTTGTTATCGATGAAACCTACGAAGGCGATGAATTTGGGCAGGCCCTGCTCGAAATCGATGGAGCCCGCTATGGAAATAGCGCCAACAATTCGCTTGCCCAACTAAACGGAGGAGCGGGAATTGACCAGGATTCCGGCTGGCAGGTTTACACAACTTCCATCTTTCTGGCCGCTGGCGAGCACACTATTTTAGTCGGGGCTTATAACAACCAATCCAATTCCGGCACCGAGGTCACCGAGGTATTTTTTGATGACATTTCAATTGGCACTCCACTACGACCTGCCGCGGTTTGCGGGCCGAATTCACAAATCACCGGAAGCGATGTTCTTTCCCTAGCTGGTGGCGAACTTGCCCCCGGCCAGTCTTGTTCCTTCCGGGTTGGCGTAACTGTTCCGGGTTCGACTCCATTTGGAGATTACGAAAATAAGACCTCCCTTATCTCTACTCAGGTCGGCGGGCGGACACTGGTCGGTTTCCCGGCAACTGACACCCTCAGCGTGGTGCCTTTGCCCCTAGCTTTTTCCAGTTCATTTTCACCAGCTGATATTCCCGCGAACGGCACAAGCACATACACCTTCACCATCGACAACCGCGGAAGCCAGGTTGAAGCGACTAATATCACATTCTCTACCATTCTTCCCAATGGCATGGTCGTCGCCGCGGCTCCCGGGGCCACTTCAACTTGTGGAGGAGTTCTCACCGCGGTGGCCGGAAGCGGCTCCATCAACTTTTCCAACGGGTCAATTCCCGCTGGTCAGATTTGCACAGTGAGAGTCAACGTAACCGGGCAAACCAGCGACGACCTTGTCACAACCAGCGGAAACCTCGTTTCCACCCTTGGCGACAGCGGCACGACCACAGCGACTCTGACCATCAGTCCCCCGCCCGCCTTATCGATGTCTTTTACCCCGGACGATATTACCGCGGGACAGGTTTCAACATTGACCTTTATCATTGATAACCGCGCTTCGCAGCTTCCGGCAAATAATCTCAATCTGACCCACCAATTACCGGACGGTCTCATCATCGCAAACCCTTCCAACGCATCCACCACCTGCCAAGGAGGAACCCTCATTACCATTTCCGGAACCGATCAAATTTCCTACTCCGGAGGAACCATCCCTGCCGGGCAAACGTGCAGCGTCACTGTGGGAGTGACAGGCAGTGAAGGAGGTAATTTCCAAAACACAAGCGAGGAACTCACCAGCTCCCTTGGCAATAGCGGCACCACCAGCAACTCGCTGGATGTCCAAGCAGCTGTTTCAATTATTCTCAGCGTCACCGGATCCACCCCCACCGTGGTCGCCGGATCAGGTCAGGTAAACCTTGGCTACGTTGTGGTCGTAACCAATAGCGGCCCTTCCACCGCCACCAACCTAGCCATCAACTTCTCCGAGACTCTTCCTCCCGGAGTCGTCGCCGAAAACGCGCTGGCTGGCCTTGGCACCTTTGATCAATCTACTTGGCGCATTCCCGCCCTCGGCACCGGAGGACAAGCCACTCTTGGAATTACCTACACGGTACCACAAAGCACCCCGCAGGGCAGCGATACGATTGTAGGCACCGCCACCCTGACCTCGGTCGATCAATTGAATTTAAACCAAAGCAATAACTCCGCCAGCGACCCGACGTCGGTTAGCAATGTCTTCGACATCGCACTTTCTACGAGGGAATCAATTGATCCGGTAACAGCCGAATCAGGACCAGGGAACCTCGTTTACATTGTGACGGCTACCAACAGTGGACCTTCCAATGCCAGCGACATCAACATTCGCGAAGTATTGAGCCTTCCGGCCGGCGTCACGGTGCAATCGATTGTTCCAGTAGATGGGACCTTCACTCCGGCAAATAATTCCAACGGCCTCTGGACCCTCAACCTTATCGTCGGAGAAACTTCCGACCTAGTCATTACCCTAGATGTCGATGCCAGTGCGCCTGACAACGGAACAATTGGCAGTACCACCAGCCTCGAATCCGCCTCGGGAACTGACAGTAACAACACCAACAACTCGGTCACCGAAACGACCACCATCATCGCTGGAGTTGATCTCATCGTGACCAGAACCGGATCAGATGATCCCGTGGTCGCTGGTTCCGCCACTGGCAATCTGAGCTATCTTATCGAGGTTACCAACCAAGGCCCTCTCGACGCCACCGGACTGGCACTGACAGATGTTCTGACACTTGGAGACGGCATCGTCATCGACTCCGTCACACCGAGCGCTGGCGCTTTTGATATCCAAACCTGGAACGTCGGAGACCTTGCAGTCGGCGCCACCGAGTCTCTGGAAGTCATCGTCACCGTCAGTCCATCTGCCGAAGTTGCCTCACCCGGATTCACCAGCGTATCCTCGGTCAGTGCCGTCGACCAGGCCCAGATCAACTCCGGTAACGAATCGGTCACCGCCAATCGCGACATCACCCGCGAAGTCGATCTCACCGTCTCTGCTGAAAGCTCCCGCGATCCGGTCCTTGCCGGGTTCAACCTTCCACAGAATCTCTTCCACACCCTGACTGTCACCAACCAAGGCCCCAGTGATGCTTCCGGAGTCAGCCTGAACCTCAGTGAAGTCCTGCCCGAAGGAGCAATCATCGATTCCATCAGCCCAGCAAACGGAAGTGACTTCGCCGATTCAGTTTGGACCGTGGGCGACCTCGGCTTTGGAAGTTCATCTTCCATCATCTACTACTTTCAGGTTCCCGGAACTGTGACGGGCGGTGTCGATCTCATCTCAAGTCAAGCCACCATCAATAGCCCCAACGAGCCACTCCTGAACACCGATGACGACGCAAGCTCGATCGCCACCGACGTTGTGAGCCCCGCGAGTATGAACATCGCCGGCGGCGCCATCGCACTCGACTTCCAAACCGGTCTCTTCAAGCAAACCGTCACCATCACCAACAACAACCCCGGATCGCTTCCTGCTTTCAGGGTCCTGGTCGGGGGGCTTCCCGCAGGAGTCACCGTCGCCAACGCGCAGGGTGAAATTCTTGGTAATTCCTACCTCCTTTTCAACCAAGCTCTTGAGAGCGGCGAAAACATCGAACTCACCGTCGAATACCTTCAGGCGGATGCCTCGGGAGGATTCGAACCTACCTTTGAAATCGAATTGCTCGATCAAATCGAAGAGCAGCTTGCTGGTGGGGGAGTCGAAGTGGACCGCTGTGAAGTCCTGAGCAATGGCGATGTCCTGATTGAATTCCCATCTGAAATCAGCGCAACCTACACCGTGCAATACAGCTCGAACGGCGAGGCCTGGACCAACGTCGTTCCAAACATCACTGCCGGTGGAACGCGATTGCAATGGATCGATAACGGGCCGCCCAAAACCGCCAGCCATCCTTCCGGGGAAAAACTCCGCCTCTACCGGGTCATCCAGAGAGATGCCGACCAATAATCAAAACACCTTTTTCATCATGAACTTCAAATTCAGATTCGCATCCTTTGCCCTCAGTGTTCTGCCCGTCGCGGCTGGAGACAATATTATATCCTCCTCCAAGAGCGGGCTCCACTCCGCGAAGGGGGAACTTGGCTCCTCCAAAAGCGGGCTCCACTCCGCGAAGGGGGAACTTGGCTCCTCCAAAAG
>JBDNAG010000301.1:0-10688 GCA_039768565.1 Akkermansiaceae bacterium
TCATTCAAGCGAGCCCTTTCGAGTGTTTCTCAGTCGCGGCCGGTAGCGGCTGCGGGGGCAACCCTAATGATTTCAGAGCTCACGTCAATGTTTTTGGTCGTTATTTTTTTTGAAATATTCATTTCCTTCATAACCGACTTATTTACAGCCCCCTGAGAATTCATTTTTTGCCGAAATCTTCAGGTAATAAGGCTGAGACTGTTGTATGATTGGCTTCTCCTTCCCAAAAACCGGTCTCCTCTACAGAATTCGTCTTAAGATACCCTAAACCGTCAAAAAACAAGGCCTCCAATCCCCAGACATCCCACTGGTTCTTTTCTTTCCCAATCATGTCGCCTAGAGTCAGACCATGGCTGACACGATCCGCGTAGGCGCAGGCTGCCTTAATCAACTCCCTCTCGACTGGTCCGGCAACCGCCGGCGCATTCTCGAATCTATCGCCGAGGCACGCAAAGCAGACGTCTCCGTTCTTTGCCTTCCGGAACTCGCCATTACTGGATATGGCTGCGAGGATCAGTTTCTCTCCAGGGAAGCTGCAGAGCGATCATGGGAATCCCTTGTCGAGATTACCAATCACACCAAAAGTATGGTGGTAGCAGTCGGCCTTCCTGTTTGGATCAAAAATGCAATCTACAATGCTGTCGCAGTTCTCGTTGATGGAGAGATCAAAGGCCTAGTCGCTAAGAAGAACCTTGCCGGCGACGGGCTCCACTACGAACCCCGATGGTTTCACGCCTGGCCAGAAGGCGTTATCGTCAATGATAAGTTCGGTGACCTGCACCTCCCTATCGGCGATCCAATCTTCAAGCTCGGGGGAGTTCGTATCGGTCTCGAAGTTTGTGAAGACGCCTGGGTGGCCGATCGTCCCGGTCGACTCTTCGCTGGAAGTGGCGTTGACATCATTCTCAATCCCTCGGCCTCCCACTTTGCCTTCGCAAAGCAAGAAGTGCGGGAGCAGTTCGTGATCGAAGGCTCACGTGCCTTCGGAGCTGCCTACGTTTATGCGAACCTTCTTGGAAACGAGGCCGGACGGGCAATCTACGATGGTGGAGGGCTTATCGCTTCGGCAGGCCAAATCGTAGCTGAGGGCCCTCGCTTCTCTTTTCAAGAAACCACCCTTGTTCACAAAACTGTGGACATCGAGCGCAACCGACTCCATCAAGCCCGCACCGTAAGTAGAAAAATCGACCTACAGGGACTCTCCGAAATTGAACTTCCCTTCGAATGGCCCGAAGTCACGTGTTGGGATGGACAGGAGCCTGTTCCTCCCATGTCCAAAAATGAGGAGTTTACGCGCGCCATAGCATTGGCTTACTTCGATTACCTTCGTAAATCGTGGTCAGGTGGATTCGTGGTCTCCCTGAGTGGCGGAGCAGACTCGGCTGCAGTTTCTTCCTTTGTGAAAATCATGCTCGACCTCGCGCTTTACGAACTTGGCGAAGAAGGTGTTCGGAAACGTCTGCCTCACCTTAATCTACCTGAGAAAACCCAGGACTGGATGAAGCCTCTTCTCTTTTGCGCTTATCAGGGCACCAAAAACTCAGGTAATACCACCCGCAACGCGGCCCGCTCTATTGCTAGAGCCTTGGGCTGTGACTATGCCGAGTGGGAGGTTGACGAACTCGTCGAAGGATATGAAAGTACGATCGAGACCGTACTCGATCGCCAACTTAGCTGGAAAACCGACGACATCACCCGACAGAACATCCAGGCCCGTGTGCGCGCGCCGGCCATTTGGATGTTTGCCAACATTCGTAACGCCCTTCTCCTAGCAACCTCAAATCGCTCTGAAGCTGCCGTTGGCTACGCGACCATGGATGGCGACACCTCAGGCGGGCTCAGCCCTATCGCCGGGATCGACAAACACTACCTTCGCGAATGGCTTCGCTTCATGGAGTCCGAAGGCCTCCCGGATAGTCCTCCTATTGAAGCGCTTTCCCACATCAACGTCCAGAATCCGACGGCCGAACTTCGCCCACAGGACGCCAAGCAAACGGATGAAGACGATCTCATGCCCTATCAGGTCCTCGACACTCTTGAGCGAGCCGCCATTCGCGACAAAAAAGGACCTAAATCTACCCTCCAAGTCATCCGCTTAACCTATCCTCATTACAAGGAAGAACAGCTGATCGACTGGACCAAGAAGTTTTACAAACTCTGGTGTCGGAACCAGTGGAAGCGTGAACGCTACGCCGTTGCCTTCCACGTGGACGACCAAAACTTAGATCCAAAGTCCTGGTGCCGCTTTCCCGTCCTATCAGCCGGCTTTACCGAGGAGCTCGCCGAGCTGTAACATTATTCCAGCAATCTCATGTTCCACTTCGTAGAAAGTGCCGGTCCCTTTTCGTTTCGTTCCGTGGCCTCACCAAACTGCGCGTCAATAGTCGGGCCTTTCCGGTCGGCAAAAACACGGGCCTGAAGAATTGCACCATCCGACAAAGGTGAAAATTAGAGCACAATAAATATTCCCAAGACTTTCTAACGGAAACCCTATTAAATCAAAAGTAAGCTTCAACCCAACCATCTATACCCCTCTCCAATTCGTTGCTCTTCCCAAAAAGTGATTTAACTTTACCTAATCAATGAAAAACTTCCTGACCAACTTACGGCTATTCCTGCCTCTAGCTCCGGTCGCAGCGATTCTTCCTTTCGTTTGGAAGCCCACCGAGCCTCTCTCCCAAATAACAGATCTTCAAACATCAGGTTCGGCCCACCCAATTTTAGAACGAATACGATGGGAAGATCACCTGCAATACCGCGCATCTCTCGCCCCCCATCACGAAGCACTCCTGAAATTGTCCGAGAAACTCACCCTCGATCAATTTACAGCTCTTTCGCCCGAGGTGCAAATACGGCTGGCGACCTTTACTGAAAACCGCCTGAATCCGGATCATCCTGCAATGACACTGTGCTGGGCGCCCGGAGTTTCCATGGAGGTCATGGAAGCGTTTCACTCAGCTGAAGAAATGGCAGCCGAAGAATCTCCGGAGATATCAGCCGCCACTCAATTCAGTGATGGCGATCGCTGGGCCAGGACCTCGACTTTTAACTCCAATCTTGAGCGAGGAGAACAAGGACTTCCGACAACCCTTCGCTGGGGCTTCATGGAAGATGGAACCAGCATTGCGGGCTTCAACGGAGAACCCACTTCGGACAGTGACCTTATTTCTTTTCTCGATAGCAGATACGGAGTCACCAGCGGGGGGGGGGACACCCCTTTCATCGAAAGTGGTGATAACTGGCAATATCTCGATGACGGGAGTAATCAAGGCACGACTTGGCGGGCCCCGGGATTCGACGACACCAGCTGGACTGGCGGACCTTCCCAGCTTGGATACGGAGATGGCGACGAGGCAACCCTCGTGGGCTTCGGGGGGAACTCCAGCAACAAACATGTCACAACTTATTTTCGAAAAACCTTCACGGTCGCCAACCCGGATGACTTCGCCAGTTTCGCCCTCAATTTCACCTACGATGACGCTGTCATCATCTACCTCAATGGCTCTGAAGTGGCCCGCGAAAACATCTCAGCCAACCCAGCCTTCGATGACTTTGCCAGTGGTACTGGCTCCGAAAATGGAACCGCCTCACGCACCCTTCCACCAGCGGCATTCGAAGCTGGAAGCAACACCATCGCTGTCGAGATCCACCAAGCGAGCCGGACAAGCTCGGACATAAGTTTTGACTTAAATCTGACCGGACTGCCCGACGGAAGTTCGGACCTGACCACAAGGCCTTGGTTTTCCGTCTTCGAGGCAGCATTCAACAATATCTCCAAGTTGACAGGCATCACCTACATTTACGAACCAAACGACGACGGAGCTAGTCTAAGCAACTTCTCCCGTCCCGTCGGCAGTATTGGGGTTCGGGGAGACATCCGAATTGGCGGTCACTTCGTCGATGGTGACTCCGGTTCGAACACTCTGGCCTACAACTTCTCTCCCGGGGCCGGAGGCGACATGATCATCGATACCGGCAACACCTCTTTTTTTGGTAATACTAGTTCGGACTCGCTCAACCTTCGCAACGTTGTCGAACACGAGCACGGCCACGGCCTAGGCCTCAGCCACGTCTGCCCCATCACTCAAACAAAGCTCATGGAGCCATTCATTTCCCGACGATTCCGTGGGCTACAACTTGACGACATCTTCTCGCTCAACAGACTCTATGGTGATTTTTACGAGAAGCAGGATAGCGATCGTAACAACGACTCACCCGAAAATGCCGCCGTTCTTCCAGTTGCCGCAGGCGGGACTTTTGAGAGGGAAACATTAAGTATCGATGACAATGCCGACGTCGATTTCTACCTCCTCGAGAATCTTCCCGCGGGCACTTCAATCACCGTCCGGGCTAGCCCGGTCACCACGCCTTCCGGATTTCAGGAAGGATCTCAAAACTCCGACGGTTCATGCTCCGCCGGATCCAACTTTGATTTCACCAACATCCACGATCTTGCGCTGGCCATTGTTGCATCCAACGGAAGTACTATCCTGACCCAGGCTGACAGCCAACCGCTGGGCACTGCCGAGGAGATTATCGCTTTCGAAGCCCCCTCCACAGGTGACTACTATCTTCGCATCAGCGGAGACTCCACGGACAACACTCAACTTTACACTCTAGACGTTAATCTGAGCGGCCCGCCAGCAGCTCCAATAAATCTCACCACCGAGCTTGCCAACTCCGGCGAAGTCGCTCTCAGCTGGACTGATATCAGCGACAACGAAACCGGCTTTCGAATCGAGCGGAAAGAAGAGACGGAAGGAAGTTGGGTAACTTACTCCAGTGTCAGCGCTAATATTGAATCTTTTCAAGACCCGGCCCCACTCACCGGGACCAACCTCTTCTACCGGATCGTCGCAATCGGGCAGATATCAAACTCACCCCCCTCCGAAACATCCACCATTATGGTCGTCGACCGATCTGCCGAAACTTATCGTTACGACTTTGGCCAAGCTTCCAGCCCGATTGCGCCCGGTCACATTCGCATCTCCCCCGTAACCCGGGGCGACATTACCTGGTCCGACTCCGTCTCATCGCGAGATCGTGGGGGCCCGGATCCGATCGATCGAGATTACCTTTTTTCCGAAAATTCCAGGACATGGAGTCACCTGATCACAAACGGATCTTGGCAGGTCGCCGTCCTTCAAGGCGATGAAACCGACCCGCGGGACAGCATGGCCATTTCAGCGGAAGGCATCCTTCAACAAGACAACATAAGTCCTGCCGCAAACGAGTTTTTTGAAACAATTTTCATTGTCGAAATCGACGATGGAGCCTTGGATCTTACCTTCGAGGATCTCGGTGGGGCAACCAACCAATGGGTTGTGAACCGAATCTCTCTAACCCGCCTATCGCCCTATCAGGCATGGGTAGCCACAGAGCAACTTCCTGATAACTTGGATGCTCCAGAACAAGATGCCGACGCAGACGGCATTCCCAATATTCAGGAATTTTTCTTCGGACTTCCACCACTCCAGCAAGGCCCTGCGATCGTAATCACGTCCTCCATTTCTCCGGACGGTTTGGATTCGCTATTCACCTTCTCAAAGGACCCCGCGGCATCCCTCGAAGACGTCATCTTCGAAGCCAGCAGCGATCTGGCTTCCTGGGCTCCCTTCACCCCTCAACCCGAGGATATTTCAATAAACCCACAAGAAAATCTAGACCTAATCACCCTTCGGGTCCCAGGCATCTTCAACAATGCCTACCTCAGGCTGGGCCTCGAGACAGGAGAATAAAGCAACTCCTTCAATGGATTTTAGCTGACCCACCTCATCGCCTTCTCGATCACGTTTGGCGGACCAAAAATATGCCCGCCGAGAAAGGAAATGAGCTTCGCCCTGCAGCGTCTCTTTTCGAGGATCTGCAGATCAGGTTCGACGTGAGATTTGGCATATTGCAACCGCCTCATTTTCCGCTCCTTCTTAAGGCAATACGTCTTGGAATTACAATCCCATGAATTGATATTGTCGGCGGCATCCCCATTGCTTGGAGATTTGAAACCCTCACTCGGACTGTAAAATATATGGACACCCGGAATATGGTCCGACACCACCTAAAACGGATATTTCCAACTAATGAGAAGGCCTCGAGCCAAGTTGCGAGGCAACTCGAAGAGGTTAAAGTTGACTCCTTCAGATTTCGGAGAACTCTCTGCATCCTGCGCCCAAATTAATTCGATCCACAAGTTTACAGTTTCTTCGTCCGGATAATTTCCTTCCAGCGAATGATATTCTTCCAAGGATAAAGTGGCTCATTCGAGACCTTGATGAGCGCGAAACCAAGTGTGCGGCCCCTGCATTCGAAAAATAAACGGACACGCGAAGGAGCTGCCTCCAAAGATAAGCAAAGTAATTATCACTATTATTCGCCATCGAATCATTGCGCTCACAAGACCCTACCTCTTGCTCTGAACTTCTAGCATTCCCTCCTACCAACACTCAAATTTTTTTGCCATTCTCCCCCCTCCATGGGAGCTTCGACAGACAATCCTTTCTTTTCCAAACTTGCATCCCTTCTCGACGGCGAACTCCACACCGACGATCTCATCCGGGGCATTTACGCCACCGATGCTTCGGCCTACCAGGAGACACCCCAAGCAGTCGCCATCCCAAAATCGGAAGCCGATCTGGTCAAAATCGTCCGCTTCGCCGCCGATCAAAAGATTGGCATCATTCCCCGCGCCGCCGGAACATCGCTCGCAGGGCAAGTCGTCGGAAAAGGAATCATTGTAGATGTCTCGAAGCACTTCACGAAGATCCTCGAAATCAACTCAACCGAAGGCTGGGTGCGCGTACAACCCGGCGTCATTCGTAACGAACTCAACCGCGCCCTCAAGCCTCACGACATTCTCTTCGGTCCGGAAACCTCCACCCAAAACCGGGCCATGCTCGGTGGAATGCTTGGAAATAATTCCTGTGGATCAAACTCCATCAAATACGGAAGCGTCCGTGATCACGTCCTCGAAGTCACCGCAATCCTCGCTGACGGATCAAAAGCAGTATTCGGTCCTCTCAACAAAGACGAATTCGCAGCCAAGTGCAATGGTCCGGACACTCTCGAAACCAAACTCTACTGCGAGATTCGCAACCTTCTGATACCACACGATGTTCGCGAAGAAATCACACGGGAGTTTCCCAAGAAATCCATCCCTCGTCGCAACACCGGATACGCCTTGGATTTGCTCATGGATGCCTCCTGCTTCGATCCTGAAAGCGACAAACCCTTTCACTTTGGCAAACTTATCGCCGGCAGCGAAGGCACTCTCTGTCTCGTTACGGAAATCAAGCTCCACTGCAATCCGCTCCCACCCGCCGTCACGGGGCTTCAATGCGCGCACTTTGAGTCAGTCGACGAAGCCCTCCGTGCCACCCAAATCGCAATCAAGCATGATCCCTTCGCTGTCGAGCTTATCGACCACTATATTCTCGACTGCACCAAACGTAGCCTTGAACACCGTGCAAATCGGTTCTTCCTCGAAGGCGAACCTGCCGCCGTTCTCGTCACCGAAATCCGTGGCAACTCCGCAGACGAAGTCCTTGCCATCACCTGCGAACTTGCAGCCGAAATGCGGTCCACCGGATATGGCTACACTTACCCCGTCCTCTTCGGCTCCGACACCGAGAAGATCTGGAACCTACGCAAAGCAGGCCTCGGGCTCATGTCCAACATGCCCGGTGATGCCAAACCTGCTCCAGTCGTCGAAGATACTGCCGTCGATGTTGCCGACCTTCCCGAGTATATTGCCGAGTTTAATCGCGAGCTGAAGGAACACTTCGATCTCGAATGCGTCCACTACGCTCACGCTGGCTCCGGAGAAATTCACCTTCGTCCCATCCTCAACCTGAAAACCACGGAAGGCCTTCAACAATTTCGCGAAGTCGCTCAAACCATCGCCACCCTCGTTAAAAAATATCGCGGCTCGCTCTCGGGCGAACACGGCGACGGTCGCCTCCGTGGCGAATTTCTCGCCCAGATGATCGGCAAAAATAACTACCGCCTCGTCGAAAAAGTCAAACGCACCTGGGATCCACACGGCATCTTCAATCCCAACAAAATTGTCGATACCCCGCCGATGAACACTCATCTGCGCAACGACCCCAAAGCCAAACCAGCTGAAGTCAAAACCGTCTTCGATTGGTCGGAAACCAAAGGTATTCTCGGTGCTGCCGAAATGTGCAACGGCTCCGGCGACTGCCGCAAGATCCACCTCGCCGGAGGCACAATGTGCCCCAGCTACATGGCCACGCGAAACGAAAAGGACACCACTCGCGCCCGCGCCAACACCTTACGAAACGTCATCACAAATTCTCGCGAGCAACACCCGCTCGCCAATGACGAACTTCGCGAAGTCCTCGACCTCTGCCTTTCCTGCAAAGGTTGCAAAAAGGAATGCCCGTCCACCGTCGACATGGCCAAAATGAAGGCCGAATTTCAGCAGCAGGATTACGACGCCAACGGTGCACCACTGCGCTCCAGACTCATCGCAAACTTCACCATCACTCAGCGTCTTGCTTCGCAATTCCCCTGGGCATGGAACTTCATGTTTGGAAAAAAACCCATCCGCCGCACTCTTAATAGAATTTCAGGCTTTCATCCCGACCGAACCATCCCCTTGCTCCCGAAACAAACCCTCGAACGTTGGTTCAAAAATCATACCCCACACCAAAACGCCGGAACCTCCGGTAAAGTCTTCTTTTTTAACGACGAGTTCACCAACTACAACGACTCGGAAGCTGGAATCGCAGCCATCGAGCTCCTCGAACATCTTGGCTACACTGTCGAAATACCGGAGCATCACGAAAGCGCCCGCACTCACCTTTCCAAAGGCTTCGTCCGCGAAGCCAAAGAGATCATTAATGAGAACCTCCGTCTACTCGGAGATCAGATCACCGCAGAGATTCCCCTCGTGGGACTCGAACCCAGCGCCATCCTGACTTTCCGAGACGAAGCCCTTGACCTCTGCGACGACGACTCTGCCAAGACCATCTCGCCCAACTGCCTCATGCTCGAAGAATTCCTCGCACGTGAAATTGAAGCCGGAAAAATCTCCTCCGAGTCCTTCACCAACGAGCCCAAAACAATCCACCTCCACGGTCACTGTTTTCAAAAAGCCCTCGCTGGTATTACCGCTTCCGAGACTGCCCTCGCTCTGCCAAAAAATTACACCGTCAAAATCATCCCCAGCGGCTGCTGCGGAATGGCCGGCTCCTTCGGCTACGAAAAAGAACATTTCGAAGTCTCCAACCAAATCGGCGAACTCGTCCTCTTCCCGGCCGTCCGCGACGCAAAAAAAGACGACCTCATCGCTGCCCCCGGCACCTCCTGTCGCCACCAAATTCAGGATGGAACCCAACGCACCGCGCTCCATCCAGCGCAAATTCTCCACACGGCTCTTCGCGCTTGACCGAAAAATTCGAATACCTGAACACTTGCTCATTTCCCTTGGCTGCCGAGGAAGCGAATGTGTAGCCTGTTTCGATCAATCACACGGGTGCTGATCGCCGCAGGGCCTTGTTAGATTTTGTTTTAAAGACAAGCCTCCTACATTTCTGGAATCCAGAACTAGAGATCGCAACATCGCAAAAAATTCGTTATGGCGTGCGCCAACGAATTCATCATGCGGTCATCACTTGTCCTTCTCTTCACTCTCTCTTTCCTCTCTCTTCCGGGCTTCTCCGACGAGCCAACCAAAGAAGCCCCTCCTAAAAAGGAGGAGCCAAAGAAAAAGCGGAAACGAAAGTCCCCCATTAAATCGACTGACTACGCCCAATGGGAACGTCTCGATCCAGGTAATCGCCAAATTTCACAAAATGGGGAATGGCTAGTTTATGGCGTGACCCGCGTTGATAAGGAGCAAACTCTGCACCTTCACCATTTAAAGGGTAAAAAGATGCGCCAGGTGGATAGCTTCAAATATGGCATGCGTCCCATCTTTTCGAATGACAGCTCGTGGCTTGCCATGACAATCGGAAAATCACCTGAAGAAGCCAAAAAAGAATCCAAGGAAAAACCGCCCGGCGCGACTATTCATCTTCGTCATCTCGCCAGTGAAGAGACGACCGTATTCAAAAATGCCAGCGCGTTTCGCTTCAGTGACAACAGCCGCTTTGCCGCAATCGAAGTCAACGGAAAATCCCCAGGAAAAGCCCTCATTATTCGAAACCTCTCCGATAAAAGCGACACGACCTTCGGCAATGTCATCCAACATGCTTGGAGCGACACCGGAGCCCACCTCGCCATGGTCATCGATTCACCCAGCATCAGCAATTCACTCCAAATCTTCTCACCCAAGACCGGAGTCCTGAGAACGCTCGAATCAAGTGAGCGTGAATATAAGTCCCTGCTGTGGCGCAAGGACTCATTCGACCTCGCGGTATTACGCGAGATGGCACATGCCGAGAAAGAAGACGTTTCTCACACTCTTGTTGCATGGAAGGGCGTCGATAAAAAGAAACCTAAAAAGCACATTTACGAACACACCAAGGATAAAGCTTTCTCGGAAAAAATGTTCCTCCCTGCTGGCAGGATTAGCTGGTCAAAGGACGGCACTGCCGTCTATTGCGATTTAAAGAAATGGGACAACCAACCCAAGGTATTGAAAGCCAAACCTGCTCCAGAGCCCAAAAAAGACACCAAGGACACCAAGGACACCAAGGACACCAAGGACACCAAGGACACCAAGGACA
>JBDNAG010000302.1:0-2808 GCA_039768565.1 Akkermansiaceae bacterium
CGGAGGCGGAGTTCAACGAGTTAATGAATAATGCCTATGGACTCGCTTCTGGAGCGAGGTCGCTGCAAGACGAAATCGAGCAAGTCGAATATGGCACGGGACCAGAGGAAGAAGAGGGTGAAGAGGCACAAGCATCACAGCTTGAGGAGTTGAGGGATATTGCCGAGGGCGCTACGGCAGTCAATAATGTCGACTGGATTATTACGCGGGCAGTTCGCGAAGGTGCGAGTGACGTTCATATTTCTCCCGAAAAAAATCACGTCTTGGTAAGGCTCAGAATTGACGGGATTTTAAAGGACCTCCCTCCCATTCCCAAGTCGATGCTGCTGTCCGTCGTCTCACGTCTTAAGATTCTCGGGCGCATGGATATTGCCGTGACTCGTATTCCACAAGATGGTCGTTTCACCGCTCGTGTCTGCGGTCGAGAAATTAATGTTAGGGTGTCCTCGTTGCCGACAATCTACGGGGAAAATATTGTGATGCGCCTTCTTGATATGAACGCCCTAGTTTTCCAACTCGAAAAACTAGGGATGCGTTCCGAAGATGTCCGCAAGATCGAGCAAACGATCGCCCAGCCACATGGTATGATTCTCAACACCGGACCGACAGGAAGTGGTAAAACTACGACTCTCTATTCCATTCTTTCCATGCTGAACCGGCCTGAGGTGAATATCATTACTGTTGAGGATCCCGTGGAATATCGGATTCCCCGCATACGTCAGGTCGAACTGAACCGGCTGGCGGGCATGACTTTTGCCGGGAGTTTGCGGAGCATGCTTCGCCAAGACCCAGATATTGCAATGATCGGCGAGATCCGTGATACCGAGACAGGAAATATTGCGATTCAGGCAGCCCTGACTGGCCATCTGGTCCTGAGCACTATTCACACTAACAGTGCGATTGGAACGGTATCCAGACTGATGGATATGGGCATCGAGCCCTTTCTGATTTCCTCGGTCCTGTCTTGTGTGATCGGGCAGCGCTTAGTTCGGAAAGTTTGCCAAGACTGTGCTGAAACATGGACCCCTCCCGCGAAAGCCTTAACTTTTTGGGGACTAGAGCCCGATGAAAACGCCAATTTTCTGAAGGCGAAAGGCTGCAGCCGGTGTAACCATACTGGGTATCGTGGTCGTATCGGAATCTATGAGGTCTTGAAAGTAGATGCCGAACTCCAAACGCTCATTGCCAACGGGGCTGGTGAAGCGGTCTTAAAGGAAAGCGCAATGCAAGACGGTCGCTTTACCACGATGCGGCAAGACGCAGCCCTCAAAGCTCAGAGAGGTGACACCACGCTCGAAGAAGCAGCCGCAGAAGTTGTCCTCTAAGACCCTTTTTCCAAGCATATTACGGCACCTCATTCCCTCATTCCCTCATTCCCTCATTATTTCAACCTCCACCTTTTAGCGTTCTCCTAGATGGCTGTTTATTCCTATCAAGCTTCTGACCACAGCGGGCAATTGCGCCGCGGTCAACTCACCGCCGAAACTCTCGAGGAGGCCCTAGCCCAAATCACAGGTTCAGGTCTCGTGCCGCTTGATCTCAAGAAGGCGGGAAATAACGAAGGCGGTATCTTAAGTCGTCTTAAAACCCACTACTTGCCGGTTCCAGCAATGGAACTCATCGTCTTCACAAAACAGCTGGCCACCATGATTCGGGTAGGAATTCCAATGACTCAGGCTTTTGCGATTCTTGCGGACCAGACTGAGCAGCCCAGACTCCGCCGCTTGGCTGGGATTATCCAAAAGGATATCGAAGCAGGGATGAGCCTTTCGGCGGCAGCCAGCAAACACCCCAAGGTATTTTCACCAATGTTTTGTAGTATGATCGAGGCTGGAGAAACGAGTGGGACTCTTCCCGAGGTTCTGGATCGTCTTCTTTTTCTCACCGAACACGAAGCAAAGGTTAAAGCAGAAATCAAGACCGCATTCCGCTACCCCTTGATGGTAGTTGGCACTCTCGTCGTCGCTTTTCTCATCATGATTGGATTCGTGATTCCCCGTTTTGTGGGCTTTTTTACCGCTCAAAATCTCGATTTGCCCCTGCCAACTCGGATCTGCATTGCGATGAGCGATTTCCTTTCGAATCACGGAGCCGCTCTCTTTTTTGGGTGCTTGGTTTTGGCATTCTGCTGTCATCGTTTTTTTAATCGGACAGAGCGAGGACTCATGATTCGTGATCGGAGCATGCTCGGCTTGCCCTTGGTGGGACCGATTTTAATCAAAGCCTCGATGTCGAGATTTGCCAGTATTCTTGCCCTCCTGCAATCAAGCGGCGTTTTGATTCTCGATTCCTTGCGCATTCTCTCAACGGCAATGGGGAACGCCGCGATCTCTGCAGAATTCGAAAAAATTCGAGAAATGCTAGAAGAAGGGCGTGGCATTTCGGGGCCACTTTCATCATGCAAATACTTCCCTCCCATGTTGGTGAATATGGTCCGGATTGGGGAGCGATCCGGCCGTCTCGATGAGATGTTAAATCACGTCGCCGAGCATTATGATCAGGAAACGAGCCATAAGCTCAAAAAAATGACGGATTCCATCGGGCCAATCCTGATCGTATCCCTCACCGCGGTGGTGGGATTTTTTGCCCTCGCAATCTACTTACCGATGTGGGAGCTCACGCAGCTTGCAGGGAAAAAAATATAACCTCTAAGGCCTGATAATAATGAACCTGGTTGAACTCGTAACGCTCGCAGTCGAAGGAAAAGCTTCGGATATTCACCTCGCACCAGACCGCAGTCCTACGCTGCGAGTTGACGGAGCGCTCCGGCCTCTTGCCACTGAGTTTGCTCCCCTGACCGCAAAGGAG
>JBDNAG010000303.1:0-16362 GCA_039768565.1 Akkermansiaceae bacterium
CCGGAAGAGCTTTATGATAAGTCGGACCGGGATATTTTTTCCGAGGAACACTGGGGAAAGACGGAAGTTGATGAGAAGCAGATCATGGAGTCGGGGGAGGCGATCGTTGGGGAAATTGAGAAGGAGGTTTGGAGTGGAAAGAAAGATACATGGGTGATGACTTCAAAATATCCCTGGCGTGATAGTGAGGGAATTGTTGTGGGGACCTTCGGAGTCTCGAGTGATGTTTCAGATTTGATGGTGGCTCAGTCGGACCTCCGAAAGTTGGCTGGGACTTACGAGAAGAAGAATCGCGAGATGGCCGAGGAGCTGGAGCTTGCACGTGAGGTGCAGCAGGCGCTTTTGCCGGATGAATTCCCGAAGATTTCTAGTGGGGGAGCGACTATGAGTTTCCACCGTCTGTATGAACCGGCTCGGCAGCTAACGGGTGAGTTTTTTGAAGTGTTGCCGTTGGGGGCGGGCCGAGTTGGCTTTTTAATGGGCGAGGTCTTTGATAAGGGGGTGCGTTCGGCCTTGATCGTTTCCATGTTGCGAGGATTGATCGAGAAGGAAGCTGCGTCGGCCGGAGACGCGGGGGCGTTTTTGACGGGAGTTAATGTAGGCTTGGCCCATTTGTTGATGGAATCAGGACATGAAGTCAAAGCGACTGCATTTTATGGAGTGGTTGATTTGATAAAGGCTGAGATTCATTTGTCAGTAGCGGGACATGTGAACCCGATTGCTGTTTTTGGGGATGGAGTTCGTCAACTGGTGCCCCCGGCTCACGCCTGTGGGCCTGCTCTAGGGGTCGCTGAAAATACCATATATGGAACGGTGACCGCACCATTGCCAGGTTTGCGAAGGTTAATTTGTTTCACCGAGGGGCTTCAGAATGCATGTAATGCAGACGGCGAAAAATTTGGAGTCACGAGGATGTTGGAAGAAATCGAGCGAGGCGGTGATCTGGAACGGGTGATGGAGAGGCTGGCTGAAGAGGTGAAGAGTTTTGGTGGGGATCAGAAATTTGAAAATACGATTTGTTTGTTGGGATGGGAGATCAAGAGATGACTGTAGAAGAGGAGAGGCTTGATTTGGCTCTCAAAGCTTCGAATGAGGGAATTTTGGATTGGGATCTCAAGTCGGGAGAAATCTATTACTCCAATCGTTTGTTGGGTTTTCTGGGTTACGGACGGTTTGGGGCACCAAATTTTTTGGAGGAGCCGGAGAAGCATGTTCACCCTGAAGATTTGGCCCGTTTTACCCGGAAGTTGAACCGGGTTTTACATCGGGGTGGAAAGTTGTTTGCAGACGAGGCGAGAATTCGGACGAACGAAGGGGGCTGGAAATGGTTTCGGGCCCGGGCATTGCCTCGTCGGGAGGAGGATGGAACCCTGTTGCGATTGGTTGGAAGTTTGATTGATATTTCCAAGCGCCGGTTTGCCGAGGATGCGCTGGCAGAGGAGCGCAAAATGATCGATCTGGTTTTAGACCGGGTGCCGATCAATGTTTATTTTAAGGACAAGGAGTCCCGCTTTATGCGGGCGAATCTTTCAACTGCAAAGCGCGTTGGAGCTCGGACAGTTGCAAACTTGGTTGGGAAAACTGATCACGAATTCTTTGAAAAGGAGCACGCTGATTTATCCCGGGCACGGGAGCTAGAGATCATGGAGACCGGAAAAGGTCAGGAGGAGAAACTGGAACACGAGATCTGGGAGGATGGTCACGATTCATGGAGCTTGGTGACCAAGAAAGTTTGGCGGGGGTTGGATGGTGAGTTACTGGGAACGTTTGGTCTGACCCACGATGTGACCGAATTGATTGAAACGGAGCGGAATCTTGAACAGATTGCGGATAAGCTGAAGGTGGTGAATCACGAGATCAGCGAGGAGAGGCATCTTCTACGGCTAGTCATCGATAACATGCCGGTGTTTGTCTACTTCAAGGGTGTGGATTCAAAATTCGTTCTCGTGAACCAGAGAATGTCGGATTTGGTTGGAGCAGGATCGCCGGAAGATGTCGTTGGGAAGAGTGATGCCCACTTTTTTGGAAAACAGCTGGTCAGGGAATCAGCAATTGACGAGCAGAAGATCATGGGGACAGGAAAGCCGGTTGTTAAGAAGCTGGAGAAAATCCGGTGGAAGGATGGCCATGTGTCGTGGGCTGTATCATCGAAGTATCCATGGTATTTGCCGGATGGGACTTTGCGTGGAACTTTTGGGATATCGTCTGATGTCACAACGTTGGTGGAGACCAAGCAGCAACTTGAGAATATAGCGAAGATTCTGGGGCGTCAAAATGATGCTCTTGAAGAGCAGTTGGGACTGGCGCGCGAGATTCAGCAGGCAGCTTTACCCAGTGTCATTCCGGCGATTGCTTCTAACGATGGCAAGTGGAAAGCAGACTTTCATCACCGCTACCAGCCGGCTTCTCATCTGGCGGGGGACTTTTTTGAGGTTATTCCACTGGGCGAAGGGCAGGCGGGATTTTTTGTCTGCGATGTCATGGGGCACGGCGTTCGATCGGCTCTCATTGTTTCGATGTTGCGTGGCTTGATCGAGAAGCAGGGTGATGCTCTGGGTGATCAACCCGGGGCGTTTTTAACAGGCTTGAATGATGGGTTGAGCCACTTGTTGGAGCGAACGAGTCAATTAATCTTTGCGACCGCGATTTATGGCTTTGTCGACCTGACAAAGGGCGAGTTTAAGATTGCTTCGGCCGGTCACCCGGACCCTATTGTAAAACGTAATGGGGTGGTTGAAATTTTGGAACTGGAGTCTGAGGCCAAAGGTCCCGGGCTGGGAATGGTTCCGGAATTTGAATTTCCCGAGATGAACCTACCAATTGAGTCAATGGAAGGAATCTGGTGCTTTACCGATGGGGTCTTTGAGGTGCTGGGCGCGAATGGTGAGGAATTTGGCCAGACTGGAATGTGCGAAGCCTTGAAGAATGGGCAGGTGGGGGGGGATGCCATTAACAGGATGGTGAATGCGGCAATTGATTTCGCAGCCGAAGCAGGTTTTGAGGATGATCTCTGTATTCTGGGGGTCGAATTCGAGCGCCGGACTTGAGATCGCTAGTTTCTGTGATATTTGACCTGCATCTTGAGAGAGAAAATTGCAATTCTAACTTCCGGCGGAGATGCTGCTGGAATGAATCCCGCGGTGAAATCCGCCGCTGAATATTCCCGTCAAAAGGGAATGATTCCCTATGTGGTTGAATGGGGGCTGCGAGGTCTTATTGAAGGATGGATCAAGGAAGCGACTCCTGATAGATTGGAAGGGATGCTTTACCGGGGAGGTACGGCTCTTGGTTCCTCGAGATCGAAGCGATTTTTTGAATATGAGTTCAGAAGGCAGGCATTTAACAATCTTCAAAAGCTTGGGATCACTAAATTGATAATCATAGGCGGGGATGGGTCTTTCAGTGCCCTAAACCAGTTCTACGTGGATTTTGAAGTGCCGTTTGCGGGCATTCCAGCGACGATTGATAATGATATTTCGGGGACGGATTACTGCCTCGGAGTTGATACAGCCCTCAATATGATTCGCTCGAGCGTTGATAGTATTCGCGACACGGCTTCTTCTTTTTCGCGGGCGTTCGTGATCGAGACTATGGGGCGTGATTGTGGGTATCTTGCGATGGTAAGTGCTCTCGCAAATGGAGCCGAGGTTTGTCTCGTTCCTGAAATCGAATATGATCTCAATGCTGTCGGTGAACGACTGCGGCAGCAACGTGAGGCCGGTAAACGATATGTTTTGGGCATCGTTGCGGAAGGAACCGGAATGGCGGAACCGCTCACACGTTGGATGGGTGACGTGCTGGAAATGGATGCCCGTCTTACCGTTTTAGGGCATGTTCAGCGAGGTGGTTCTCCAACGGTTTATGACCGGATCATGGCCTACAAGTTTGCCGTGGCTGCTGTTGATCACCTGTTAGCCGGCGATACCAATCGAGTGGTGACTTTCAGAAATGGCCGATTTGGCAGTTCCTCGATCCACCAGATCGCCGATACTAAACATGAATGTGAAGCTAGCTTGCTCGATTTGGTTCGTGGATTGAGCTGCTAGCGAATAACGCCGCGTTCCGATTTCTCAATAAAGGCAAGGAGTTCGGCAACTACAGGATTCTCGGCGAGTGACGGATCGAGCGCTTTGACGGCCTCGGTGAGATTATTGTCCTTCTTGAGAAAGAGCTTTTTATAAGCTGTTCGCAAAGCACGGATATCTTTATCGCTAAAACCACGTCGCTGAAGTCCGACCTGATTGACTCCGCGAACGGTGGCGGGATTTCCATCTACGATGGTGAAGGGCGGGATGTCCTGAACGATTTTTGAGATTCCTCCGGTGATCGAGTGGGCTCCGACTCGGCAGAATTGATGAACGGCTGTGAGACCGGAGATGATGGCGTAATCAGCAACCCGAACGTGTCCGGCCAGAGTTCCATTGTTGGAAAGAATGACATGGTTTCCAACTTGGCAGTCGTGTGCAATATGGGAGTAGGATAGGCAGAGGTTATCTGAACCCACACGGGTGGGACTATTCTCGTCAGTCCCTCGGTGGACGGTGGCGTTTTCGCGGAAGACGTTACGATCACCTAGTATGAGGGCGGTAGGTTCACCGGTATACTTGAGATCTTGCGACTTGATTCCGATGGCCGCGAAGGGAAAAAATTCGTTTTCGTCGCCAATCTCGCTGTGTCCGTGAATGACGACGTGGGAGTGGAGCTTGCAACGGTCGCCTAGGCGGACGTTGGCCTCGACGACGCAATAGGGGCCTATCTCGGTGGCGGTGCCGATCTGTGCGTCGGGGGAGACGATAGCTGTTGGATGGATCATGCTGACGTTCAGAGATCTCTAACCTCTTCGTCAGTGAAAAGCGAGCGCCCTTCTACGCTGGCTTCTGTGAGCTCCCACTGGCGGTCGACATTGAGTCGGAAGCTGGCGAGGTGAGGGTGGGGCCATTGGTCGGGCGCGATCATGGAAAGAGTATTTTTTCCGCGAATACGATAAAGATGGTAGGTCTCGCCAACGATGGGTTCGAAGTTGATGTCGGCCTCGTAAACGAGCTTGTTCCAGTTAAAGTTCTCGATCGTGGCTATGTATTCCTCCCGCATTTGCACGAGCTTTTGCTGGAGTTCGCGTTCGACCTGACTGATGCCGCGGGACTTGAAAGTGGAGAGGTCGTTGGGAACGATTCGGGGGCTTAGGGTCGAAACCGGGTAGGGCATAAAAGCCCCTTTGTTGATGAGGGTGTCAGTCGTAAGCTCTTCCATATCCATTTCGTTTTTCTAACATGGCAGAGGTCTGGAGATGGGCAAACGAGATTTTTGCAGGAGTGATTCCTGCTATTTTTTTGGGCAAGCGGAGCGGGTAGGCTATTTCCGGAGTGTCTTTTCCGGAGAGGGAGTCGCGTCCTTTTTGGAAAAGGCTGCCGACGTCGGTTGATAAGGCGTGACCGTTTTTGTCAATATCGACAACTGAGCTGGACTCATCGACGGGGCCATAGATAAGTTGGCCGCCATAAATTTTAGGATCAAAAAATTGGTTCGTGTTCGCCCGGCCCCTTTACAGGAACCAGCACAAGTAGCGTGTAGCAGTGAGAGGCATTCCGTTGGGAGCCATGATCTAAGCGAAGCTGTTTTCACCTGGGGCAAGGAGTTTGTCGGCGCTGCCCATGATTCCGTCACCTGCTCTGGTTCCCGGAACGTCGGGAGCGATGAAGAATTTTTTGGTGTCTATCATATCACTCGCAATCAACTGTATGAGGTAAGCATTGGCAATGGTTCCCGAAGGACGAACGTCAGGTTCGACCCCCGTGAGTTGAATTTGTTCCAAATTTTTATCATTTGGATCTTCCTCGAGAATCACGCATGTAGGGTTACATGGAGAGGCCCTGTATTCTGACTTGAAGGCTAGTAATCCACCCGCGATGGCTTTCGCATTGGCCAAGGCCTTGGTGCGGTTGCCTCCCTTGCTTTTATGACGAGAAAAGAAGGGGTGAAGGAGTCCGAGTGCTACGACGAAGACAGCGGGTCCGAAGAGGACAGTAGGCCAGCTGACGCCCTTGTGAAGCGAGTATGATTTCATGGCGTGAAGCCATTGGAATTTGAGGGCACCAAAAAAGCGGGCCTCGTGAGAGGACCGCTTCTGAAAGATGATTTTCGATTAAATCAACCGGGACCTACTGGATGCCAGTCGGGAGCTTCACGACTGGGGTGTCGTTTCCGAAAAGTGAGTCACGGCCGGTCTGGAAGAAGCTGTCGCGTCCTGAGGACTTGGCACTTCCGTCTTCAGCAATGTCACCGGCAGTGGATGATCCGTCGACGAGTCCATAAACGAACTTATCTCCGTAAGGACCACCGTCAAATTTTGGGCTGTCACCACCGCTCTTGATCGGAGCGATCACAAGAGGAGTATAACTCTTGGTGTCGGTAAGGGGAGCTTCGTCCTCTGCCATGATGTAGGCAAAGCTGTTCTCTCCGCGGGCCAGGAGCTTATCGGAGCTTCCCTTGATGTTGTCACCTTCTTTGGCACCAATGACGCCAGGAGCAAAGAAAGCTTTCTCCGTATCGATATTGTCGGTGGCGACCAACTGGGCGAGGTATGCGTTGGCGTCGTTCCCAGGAGGAAGGAAGTCAATGCCATCGTCTTCGAGGAGCTCGCGAGTGGACTGGCAAGGGTAAGCCCCTTTGTCGCTCTTGAAGCTCAGCAAGCCACCCACAACTGACTTGGCGTTGGCGAGTGCTTTGGTTCGGTCACCGGCCTTTTGGGCCTTGAGGATGAGCGGGGTTGCGATTCCGGCAAGAACCGCGATGATTGCGATCACCACGAGCAGCTCCACCAAGGTGAAGCCCTTCATTTTCTGTGTTTTTTTCAGTTTCATTATCTTGTTTATGTTTTGGAGGTCGCCCCCCGGTTTTTAATGACAGAAATTACTCGAGAGTAATTACTGTAACAAAAATCTACCCCGCAGCAAAGTCGCCGCAAGTTAAATAAAAAGAGATGCTTTATTTAAATGCTGCTGCAAGTCCTTCCAGATCAGCTCCGGTAGCTTTGTCCGCGGCGAGGATGGCTTCCTTTTGCAAATTAACCAATTGGGCAATGCCTTGGCGCGAGAGGTCGAGCATTGCCGCCATTTGCTCACTGGTGAAGACATCCTCCTCGCCGCTGCCTTGCAATTCGACGTATTCGCCGCTTTCCGTCATAACGACATTGAAGTCGACAGCGGCATCGCGATCTTCCGGATAATTCAGGTCGAGAATGGCTTCACCCCGATATATTCCAGCGCTGACCGCGGCAACGAGTTTTTTGAGAGGGAAATCCTTGAGTTTTCCCTGGGACATCAGGCGGTTTATGGCGATAGCTGCGGCGACACAACCTCCGGTGATGGAGGCGGTGCGGGTGCCTCCGTCAGCCTGAAGGACGTCGCAATCAATCCAAATAGTGCGCTTGCCTAGCTTTTTCAGGTCAATGACGGCACGAAGCGAGCGACCGATAAGGCGCTGGATCTCCGATGAACGGCCATCAAGCTTGCCCCGGTTGACGTCGCGCTGCTTCCGGTCGTGGGTCGAGTATGGGAGCATGGAGTATTCCGCGCTCACCCAGCCTCCTTCGACGTTTTGGAACTTCATCCAGCGGGGAACGTTTTCCTCTACGGTCGCCGCACAGATGACGCGGGTATTGCCAAAGGAAATCAGCACCGAGCCAGTGGCGTGCGGGGCTACGTTGGGAATGAAAGAGATCGGGCGGAGATCGGGGATTGCACGTCCATCGGGTCGGTTCATACGCGGAATTAGTTTCCTTGCGGCTTGAAGGCAAGTTGATTTGATCTCGTGGGTAGGTCTTTAAGGTGTTCTAACTAAATCAGCGGATCAGGTGCAATTCGTGAAAATTCCTCTCCAAAAGTCTAAAAAAACCTTGCCTGAGCGAGGATTTCCCCTATCTCAGCCCTCCCATGGCAAGAAAATGCTGGATTGAGCGCAACAAGCGCAAAGCAAAGACTGTAGCAAAATACGCTGACCTTCGTCACCAGTTGAAGAAGGAGAAGGACTACGTCGGTTTGACAATGCTCCCACGTGACGCAAGCCCAACCCGGCTCGTGAACCGTTGCGAGGTGACTGGCCGTCGCCGTGCCTTCCTTCGTCGTTTCCGCCTTTCCCGGATCACCTTCCGCGAAATGGCATCACACGGCATGATTCCTGGAGTGACAAAGTCCTCCTGGTAGGTTAGGCTTCCCAGTCAGAATTTTGAGGGTGCGGTTTTCTGGCCGGCACCCTTTTCTGGCTTACGACCATGCCAATTTACGAATATCAGTCTGAAGATCCGGATGATCCGGAGGGGAGTTGTAGCGTCTGTGCAAGAGGATTTGAGCTACAACGTCCGATAGATCGGGAGGCGCTCGAAAAGTGTCCTCTCTGTCGCCGCCCGGTGAGAAAGTTGATCAGCCGGGTCAACACAAAGGTTGCCACCAAAGAGTATTCCGACTCCGAGGCAAAGTCCGCTGGTTTTAATGTTCTCAAGAAGAACTGCGACGGCGGCTACGACAAGGTCTAGCGACTCACTGAAATGATTGATTCGCTATTCAGCCTGGTAATTGCTGCGGGAGAAGTCCCGCCGGAGTATCCCACTTGGGCGGAAGCTGCCTGGTATCTTCTGGGGATCATTTTCTTTCTCCTCCTGAACGCCTTCTTTGTGGCGTCGGAGTTTGCCATCGTCAAAGTCCGCCCAAGCCAAATTGAGGGTGAGTTGGATAAAAAGCCGCGCCGTGCGGGAATTTCCAAGCACGTGGTGAGTAATCTTGATGGTTATCTTTCAGCGAACCAACTCGGGATCACCATCGCTTCATTGGCTCTCGCGTTCCTTGGTGAGCCTTTCATCGCAAAGTTGGTTGGCCCAAGTCTTTCGAAGACCGGGATGGGCAAGGAGTGGATTAAAATTATCACTTTTATGACCGCGATGCTTTCGTTTACCTTTCTTCACGTGGTGATCGGAGAGCTTTTGCCCAAGTCGATCGCTATTCGCAAGTCGCTGGGAACGACCCTCGCCATTGCTCGGCCATTGCATCTTTTCTATGCGGTCTTCCGGCCCTTCATTTACGTCCTGAACGGAACGGCGAATTGGCTCCTTAAGAGGGTTTTCAAAATCGATCCCGTTTCAGAAGGAGAGGCAGTTCATAGCTCGGAGGAGTTGGCGCTTCTTGTTGAGGAATCCGAACGTCAACAAGAGGTAACCGAAACCGAACGCGAAATCCTCATCAATGCTTTAGAATTGAATGATGTCTCAGTGAAGGACGTCATGACTCCACGCAGTGAGGTTGTAGTGCTGGACCTAGAGCTGAGCTTTCAGGAGAACTTGGAGTTGGCAATCGCGTCTAAGCACACCCGCTTTCCTCTCGTAACGGGCCATCTTGATGAGACCGAAGGATTGATTCATATCAAGGATGTCGTGAGCCTACTCAAGAATGAGGAACCCGATCTCATGGAGATTCGTCGTGAGCTTAAGATGGTGCCGTCGACAATGAGGCTGGACGATTTGCTCCAGTATTTTTTGAAGGAGCGTGCTCAGTTGGCTTTGGTGGTCGATGAATTTGGCGACGCCTCGGGGCTGGTCTTCATGGACAATATCATGGCGGAATTGGTTGGTGATATTCACGACGAATTTGATGAAGAAGAGGAGACGGATTTTCTTCGCATCAACAAAGAAGAGTTCGTCGTTGAAGGCGGATTGAGCCTCAATGAACTTTCAGACCACGAGCCTGCGATTGATTTGGAAAGCGGCGAGGTTAGCACGATTGGTGGATATATTGTTCAACAACTTGGACATTTGCCGGACCCTGGCGAGACGATTGAGGTGGAGGGGTTTGAAGCCAGTGTAACCAGCACCGATGGACGCCGGATCGAGCAATTGCGCTTTGTGAGGCTTCCTGGGGAAGCTCAGGAAGAGCAGGAGGCAGAGACGAGCTAGGGGCTGCTCTTATTCGTCGACTTCTTTTTTTGCCGCTGCGAGTTCAATCTCAGAAAAGGCAAGCAGCGAGTTGAGGCATTTTTTATGTGCCTCGTCCTCGGGAGTGAATGTGCCATTGACCGGAATAAGAGTGAGAATTTTGATCAGCGCCTCGCCCCCAATTTTGGTTTTTCGCCATTTCTTGAGTTGGGCAACAACCGGAGAACCTTCGCGGTAAATTATGATCCATTCCTGGGTTTCTTTTTCTTCAGTGAAGCGACCGCGGACTTCAACCAGCAGGCTGGCATTTTTGACAATCGCCAAGAGTTGGCGGTTGGGATTTTTCTCAAAATCGTTGGCTCGAAATTCGTAGCCCAGTGACTTTGGAAAAAGGGCGGAATCGATCTTAATTAAAGATTCCTTTTTTGCGGGCTTAGCAAAGTCGACCGATGGTCTTTGCTCATCGGCAATCGCAGAAAAATAAACCAAGCAAAGTCCCGGAAATAAGGGCGCGAATTTCATGAGGTAAGGTCAGCTTCTTATGAAGGGCAAGACAAGATGATATTGTTGGAGTGAAAAGGAATCGGCTATTTTGCAAGTTGGAGCTCTTTTAAAAAGAGAGCTTTTTCGCGCTGCTGCTGGGAGCTCTGGAGTCGCAGTAGATAGGAGGGGTGGACGGTTACTATCACCTTGTCGGCAAGGCCGGTGTCGTGGACGATTCCGCGTTGTTCGGTGATCTTAAAATGAGTCCCGATCAAAGAGCGTGCGGCAGTTGAGCCAAGGAGAATCAAGATATGTGGTTTGACCTCAAGAAGTTCTCCGGCCAGCCAGGGCTTGCAGCGTGAAATTTCATCAAGATTGGGGCTTTGGTGTAGCCTTTGTTTTCCGCGTGGGGTGAACTTAAAGTGCTTCACGGCATTGGTAACGTAGCACTTGTCGCGATCAATCCCAGCTTCCGCGAGAAAGAGGTCGAGAAGTCGTCCGGCTGGGCCGACGAAGGGACTTCCGAGCAAATCTTCTTGATCGCCAGGTTGTTCTCCCACAATCATGATCTCGGCATCGGCCGGACCCTCGCCGAACACCGTTCCGGTGGCAGCTTGGTGGAGGGGGCAAGCTTGGCAACAAGTTGCTAACTTCTTGAGTCGACTGAGCGGTTGCCCAATATGTTCGTCTGGTTTGAGAACGATGTTTTCATCTTGCGAAGTGAGGTCGCGAAGGTGTTTCAGGTAAGGATTTTGACCACCACTGGTGGTTGGGCGTGGTGCCTCTTCATGCATGTTCTGCACGCGATGACGACTCTCGGAGATGAGGGACTCGATGAGGTCTGATTCGGGAAGGTTGTGCCAATACTTCTTGGGCATTTCGGCCTGCATTGCCTTCACCTTGAGGCGGGCAGGATTAAAGATGCTCTTGTAATAGCCACGCCAAAGTTCATCCAGTTCCTCCTCGGGCACGTTGACCTTATCAACCCCAGGACCGAGACGGAGGGTTTGGCCATTCCAGGAAGCGGAGCCGGTTGGAGTGAAGATGGTCCAATTCATTCCGGTGAATCGTTTTTGGAAGAATTTTGCGGTCAGCGGCATGATGCGATGGTCCGGTTCAAACCAAGCTACGAATTGCTCGCGCCCGGTTTTCGAATCTTCCCCGGTTTTTTTGAAGCGAACGAAGGCGTGCATCTTGTGAATGTCGCGTGAGATTTCCTTTCGCATGCGGAGAAGGCGTGAGATGTCGGGGTCGGTTGCGATCTTTAAGAGATTGCTTTCGCCGCCAAGCGTGAGTCGCCAGAGTGTGCGGTAGAGCAATGCCCAGCGCTCGTTCGAATGGTGGTAGGAAATGGTTTCGGCGAGTGCAAGAAACTCTCGGGTAACTTTTGGGGCGGGAATTTTACGTGGCGGGGGAAAGCCGTCCCCGTTGGCAAAGAGCCCACTTTGACCAGGTTCTTCCCAGATGATTTCGTTCGGCGAAACACCAGCTAGGAGAAGTCTGCGGGCTTTTTCCCGCCAGTCTTCAAAATAATCTTCAACGTTGAAAGTGAGCATTAGTCAATCGATGACTTTGCCAAGGGGCGAGCCCTGGTCGGAAGGTGCGAGGGCGAGTTCCAGCTGTTCCGGCGGCGGGGTAAATTTGGAGCGGAGATTTTCGTGATCCAGCTCCCGGGTGTTTGGGGTGTGGTCAGCTGTGATGATGAAGGGGAGGGCTTTTTTGAGCGAGACCCGCAGACGGATGAGATCTTGAATTCGGATTGTCCCGTAACGTCGGATACCAAGAATGCGGTCGGCATTGCGAACCCCGAGCCCGGGAACACGATAGAGCATGAGCTTCTCAGCGCGATTGAGATCGATGGGGAAGAGGTGCCGGTTGCGGAGCGCCCACGAGAGCTTGGGGTCGAGATCAAGGTCAAGATTTGGGAGGTTATCCGAGACAATCTCGGTGGCATCGAATCCGTAAAAGCGCATCAGCCAGTCGGCTTGGTAGAGCCGGTGTTCGCGAATGAGCGGGGGGGATTTAATCGGTAGAATTGACGAAGGCTCCGGGATTGGGCTGAAGGCGGAATAATAAACGCGACGAAGGCGGTAGTTTGAGTAGAGATCGGTAGAGCGCTTGAGGAATGTTTGGTCGGTTGATTCATCGGCACCTACGATGACCTGCGTACTTTGGCCGGTGGCGAAGCGTGCTTCGGCAGATTTGCGGCTGCGGGTTTCGCGGCGTACCTCTTTGGCGTTTTCGACGCGGTGGCGGATTTTTCCCATTGCGATGCGGGTGCGTTTGAGGGATTTTTCCGGAGCGAAGGTTTTGAGGCTTTCTTCGTCCGGAAGCTCAATGTTGATGGAGATTCGATCAGCGAACTGACCGGCTTTTTCGATGAGTTCGACGGAAGCTTCGGGAATAGTCTTGAGATGAATATAGCCTCGGAAGTCGTGGTCTTCCCGGAGTGAGCGGGCGACTTCAATGACCATTTCCATGGTATAGTCTGCGTTACGAATGATTCCTGAAGAGAGAAAGAGGCCTTCGATGTAGTTTCGTTTATAAAAGTCGATGGTCAGCTTGACGACTTCCTCCGAGGTGAAGGCGGCTCGCTGCACGTTGGAGGAGCGGCGATTGATACAGTAGTGGCAATCGTAAAGGCAACGATTGGTGAGTAGCACTTTGAGGAGCGAGATGCAGCGTCCATCGGGCGCATAGGAATGACAAATCCCAGATCCACCAGTTGAGCCAATTCCTTTACCGTTTGAGGAATTCTTGCGGGTGGCTCCCGAGCTGGCGCAGGAAGCGTCATATTTAGCGGCGTCCGCAAGAATCTCGAGCTTTTTCTGTAGTTTCATCGTTCAAATGAACACTAATATACGAATTGCTAGAATGGAATTACATTTAGGAATTGTTAGAGAGTTGCTCCTGAGACCTATTCTCTGTGACGATGGGCTTAAGTAGGATTTTTTCACAGTTGCCAAGCTATCTCGATTTCCGCACCGAGACCATCTGGGATGTTTGAGATACCTTGTGCCAAGGTCGATGGCCCTCCTGCATAGAGAATCTCTATGAGTTGGTTCTTGCGACGCGAGAATTCGGCCTTCGTCATAAGGGGTAGCATGTCGGCGTGCTTTGATTGGGGCAGACTTTAAACTAGGGTATAAGTTTAGAGGTGGTTGCTTTCGTTGGTCTTCTCGCAGCGAGGTAATGGAAGCAACCGGCTAGGAAGAGAAGAGGGATCGTGAGGGGAGGTCGCTCTAAGCATGATCTATTTATGAAGCGTCTTCCTGATGAAAATTCACGATGCTTTGATTATCGGGCGAAGACTGCAGTGCGTTCTTCGGTGGTAAGCTCTTTCCATTCTCCGACAGAGAGGTCGCCGAGAGGAAAGGCTCCTATCCCTTCGCGAAGAAGACGGAGGCAGGGGTGTCCGACTGCGGCGGTCATGCGGCGGACCTGGCGGTTTTTGCCTTCACGCAGTTCGAGCCGAATCCAGGTGTCGATGATGTTTTTGCGATAGCGCACCGGCGGATCCCGATCGGGAATGGGTGGGCCTTGCTTGAGTGATCTGGCGCGACAAGGAAGGCATTTGTGGCCTTTAATGACGATGGTCCCGCTTCGGAGTTTGTCGAGGGAAGCAGGCTCGGGTTGTCCCTCCACGAGGACGAGATAGCGACGTCGATGTTGAAAGCGAGGATTAAGGAGGCGATCCTCAAGGGCTTTTTCGTCGGTGAAGAGAAGCAGGCCTTCAGAATCCATATCGAGGCGTCCAAGCGGTAGGCACCGGGGCGGGAAGTCGAACTCTTTTAAGGTACGTTGCCCCACGTCTCCGGGATTTGAGTTGAACTGGCTAAGAACGCCATAGGGTTTGTTGAAGGCAATGAGCATCGGCAGGCAGGGGGATGAAACAAAAACGCAGAGTTTCGGAGGTCTGGACCGTCCGGAAACTCTGCGCTTCGAAATCTGAGGCGAAGATTAAACTAACATGAGGGCGGGGTTCTCCAGGAGGCGCTTGATCTCTCCAAGGAATTTGGCCCCAACAGCTCCGTCAACCACGCGGTGGTCGCAACTGACTCCGAGGTTCATTCGCAAGCCGGGAACGATTGCACCATCCTTGACGACAGGTTTTTCGATGATGCCACCAACGCTGAGGATTGCGGCCTGTGGCGGGTTGACAATGGCATCGAAGGATTCGACGCCCCACGCTCCGAGGTTAGAGATGGTGACGGTGCCTCCGTCAAATTCGTTGGGTGCAAGTTTCTTGTCGCGAGCCCGAACCGCCATTTCCTTGATCTCTTTCGAAATGGCGAGGAGTGATTTTTGCTCGGCGTTTTTCACAACGGGAGTGACAAGGCCATCATCGACAGCGATGGCGACTGAAATACCAATATGAGCGAATTGGACGATGTGGTCGCCGTTAAAAGAAGCATTCACTTCGGGGACGGCGACGGAAGCGTTGATTAGAGCTTTAACAACAAAGTCGTTCACGGAGTATTTATTTCCATGAGTCGCTTCAGATTGGGCATTGATCTGCTTACGAAGTGCCATGAGCGGAGCGGCATCGACTTCAAGGTGAAGGTAAAAGTGCGGGATGGTGACCTTTGAGGTGAGAAGTCGCTCGGCAATGATTTTGCGCATGCTGGAGAGCTGGACGATCTGGTCTTCGCCACCGGCTATTGGTGAGATGGCGGTGGGGGTGGGCGCTGCTGCTGGAGGAGGGGAGGATGGAGGTGCAGCTGCAGCAGGAGCAGCGGGAGCTGCAACGACGTCAGCTTTTACAATTCGACCTCCAGGGCCTGTTCCAGATACCGTGGAAAGATCAACCCCTTCAGCTTCAGCAATTTTCTTGGCGAGTGGAGAAGCCTTGATGCGCTCACCGTTGGTGGCGGTAGGAGCTTGAGTCTGAGCAGCTGCTTTTGACTTATTGACGGTGGCTGCTGCGGATTCGAGGGCCTTGGCAACAGCGGGGGGGGCGGTTGATGAGGCGGCCGGAGCGCTTGCAGCGGCCGTAGCTGGCTCGTCCTCGCCTTCTCCGTCTTCAAGGAGAACTGCGATGGCGGATCCCACAGGGGCCTTGCCGCCTTCAGGAACTGAGATTTTAGAAAGCGTGCCTTCGTCAAAGGCTTCCATTTCCATGGTGGCCTTGTCTGTTTCGATTTCGGCAATGATATCGCCGATTTCGACTTCCTCACCCTCCTTCTTGAGCCAGCGTACCACGGTGCCTTCGGTCATGGTGTCGGAGAGTTTAGGCATTTCAATATTGATCGGCATGGTCTTGGGAATTTAGGTGTCTAGGTTGCGGCGCGGGGGAGAAATAGCAGAGCCCATGGCCTTAATAAAAGACAATTCCGCGGATCTGCAAGAGGGTGAAGTCGGCTAGCCCACTGCAGAGAAATTCTGGCGAGCCAGTCTGCCCATCAAGTCTCGAACTTCGGTAAATCCCTGACCGGTCAGCCGGAAAGTTTTGTGGGCGTGAAGATTTTCGCCGGCCACAAACTCCATTAATCCTTTCTTTTCCAGATTTTCGACAGTGCTGGTGGTGTTGGAGGGCTTTCGTCCGTAACTATCGAGCGTGACATTGAGAGAGCGGGTATCGAGGAGATCGACGTTTTCGCGATGTTTGAAGAAGCTTCCGAGGAGGACGCACTCGGGGCCGTTTAGTTCGAGACTACCGTTGTCAAGGAAGCGTCGGACTTCACGGAGTTCATCCGACGTTTGTTGATCCTGGCGGATGCCCATCTTCTCGGTTCCACCTTCCACGGCCTCTTTGGCTTCGACGATTTTCTGGACAACGTCGCAGGCAGCCTTGGCTCCGTCTAACTCGAGAGACCATGCTAATTCAGCGATTTTTTTTAGGGCCGAGGAGTCATCCATGGAGTGAAATTAGAAAAAATATTAGCTTAATGCAAGTTATTTCGCTTTTCTTAAATAAAAAACCCAAGTAAATTAGACTTAAACTCCAAAATTCTGGACTC
>JBDNAG010000065.1:0-90552 GCA_039768565.1 Akkermansiaceae bacterium
GCTTTTCCTCGTGCTTGGAAAGCTTGCGATCCTTCTTTTTCTTCTTGCCCATTTTTAATCTGAAACGGAGTTACTTGAGTTCCTCGTTCTTGATTTCGGGGAACTGATAGTCTTTATCCTCCTTTGGGAGAAACTTAAAGACCTTCCTCAGTTGTAACGCATTCATTCCGTTACCATTCACAAATGTCCAATTCTCCTGACCCTTAGGTGAAATTGCGATCTCAAAGTCCCATTTGCGGAATCGCCGAAGTTCCGCGGGATTCTTCGCTTTATCGAGATACTGAAAATCTTTTACCGTAGGAACAAAAACCATCCACTTGCGATAGCGGGCCACCTGCTTGGGTTTACCATCCGGTCCTATCACTTTTTGCCCATCCACAAGGAGATCTTCAAAACCATAATCCACCTCGAAGGCGCTGTCAGCCCTCCGGGTAATGGCAGCCTGAAAAGTCACCCCGTTCGCCCCCATTTCCTTCATCTGCTTCAAATACTGGGCCTTCAACCTTTTCGGTCCTCCAAAGGGACGGGCAATCATATTCAAAAATTCGGGATTCATCGAATCCAAGGCCGCCTTAAAATCACCACGAATCGTCTCATTGACGACGACCTGAACTGCCGCCTGCGCCCTCTCTTTCACATCCATCGGAACGATGTTTCGCTTGGGAACCGTTGAGAGTGGAACGTCATTCCTCTGACAGAAGGCGTTCAGGGTTACGAACGATAACAGTAGGAGTGGCGTCTTCACCCCTCTGAAATGCCCTGAGATCCACGCCACGTCAAGGCTACGGAAGCACTCCGGCATTTCGGATGAATTAAGGATCCATTACAGTCTTTCCTTTCCCAAGGACCTTCGATATTTCCTAGTGCGTATGGCAAAAAAGGCATTGGGAAAAGGACTTGGAGCACTCATTAAGGGCGCAACTTCTGATACCGTCCCAGATGCCAAGGTCGAGCTGAGACCAGGCGAAAGCGTGAGTCAGGTGCCTATCAACGACCTTGTCCCATCTCCTCTCCAGCCACGGAAGCACTTTGCCGAAGGCTCCCTCGACGAGCTCAGGCAATCCATCGATCAACTCGGCATCATCCAACCGCTCATTATTCGGAAGGTCGATGGCCAGATGGAGCTCATCGCCGGCGAACGTCGGTGGCGGGCCTCCAAACTACTGGGGCTGGAAACTGTCCCCGTCATCGAACGTCCATCCAGCGACCGCGAGGTTCTCGAGATGGCCCTCATTGAAAACCTGCAGCGACAGGACCTCAATGCCATCGAGGAAGCCGAAGGCTATGTGCGCCTCGCCAAAGATTTCGGACTCAAGCAGGACATCATCGCCAAACGCGTCGGCAAGTCTCGCGCCAGCGTAGCCAACTCTATGCGCCTTCTCGATCTTCAGCCCTCCATTCAGAGGCATCTTGCTGATGGCTACCTCACTGTCGGTCACGCCAAAGCCATCCTCGGGGTAAAGGTCCCCAACGAACAAATCGCCGTTTCTGATCAGATTCTCCGGCAGAACATGACCGTCCGTGCAGCCGAGAAATTCGTCCAAGATTATCACAAAACCGGAGAAAAAAAATCCAAGGCAAAAAGAAAGGTCGTCGATCCCCACATCACCGCGATCCAGAATCGCCTGCGCGATCACTTCGCCACCCAGACCCTCATTCATCACACCGATAAGAAAGGTAAAATTGAGATCGAATACTACGGCAACGACGACCTTGGGAGAATCTTGAACCTTCTGGGGCTTGACCTAGACTAATCGCGTGATCAAGACCACTTTCGTCGGTATCATTACCCTTCTCCTCTTCATCGCCTGTGGCGAAAAAGAAGACAACAAGGCCGGGCCCATCGCCGGAGCTCCCCTCGCCGGCACCATCTCAGAGGAAACAAGCGCCAGATTCTCAGGCAAGAACGCCTTCGCACACGTCGAAGCCCTCACCGCCTTCGGCCCCCGTCCCATCGGATCCGAAGCTTACCAAAAAAGCCTTAAATATCTCGAAACCGAGCTCGCAAAATTGGGTTGGAAAACCACCCGCCAAACCTTCACCGGCATCACCCCCGTCGGCCCGCAAGAATTCACCAACCTCCTCGCCCGCTACTCGCCCGATATCGATCCCGATTGGAACTCCTCCACCCCATTCCTCCTCTGCTCCCACCTCGACACCAAGCTATTTGCCGAGTTTGAATTCCTGGGCGCCAATGATAGTGGATCATCCACCGGAGTTCTCGTCGAAATGGCCCGCGTTCTCTCCATTAAAAACGAGGGCGCCAAAAACGTCGAACTTGTCTTTTTTGACGGGGAAGAAGCCATTCTAAAAAACATCAACCGCAAGGACGGTCTTTACGGCAGCCGTTACTACGCCTCTCAACTGGAAAAGCGCTCGATCAAACCACAAATCGGCATCGTTCTCGATATCGTCGGCGACCCAAACATTCCTCTCCTAATCGGTGGAGATACCCACAAAAAACTCCGGAGCCACACCGAGGCCGCCGCTTCAAAACTTAATTTACAAGACTGGGTTCGCCCCTACGACGGAACCATTCTCGACGATCAAGTCCCTCTCATGAACCGCGCCAATCTCGCGGTCCTCCACCTCATCGGACACTTCAGCGACGCAAGCTACTGGCACAAGAAAAGTGACACCCTTGACAAGATCACTCCCGGAGCCCTCGAAAACACCGGCAAACTTACCCTTCAGGTCTTCCACCGGCTGACAAAGTAACAATTTTTCAGAAAAATTCAGCTAGCTCAGTGATTCTTAAGGGACTCACTTACCGTTCCTCTTTATTGGGAAAGTAATCCAAAACCGGTTGCGCCTACCGAACGCCCCGTCTAGTTTCGTAACGATGAAGACGCTCTTCTCCCTCCCTTTTCTCGCGCTTTTCGCAGTGAGCTGCAGTAGCTCGCGGACCCCTGCCTCTCGCATTGAGAAGAATCCCCAAATCTTTCGGGCCCTTCAGCCGGAGCAGCAGGCTCTGGTCGAAGTCGGTCAAATTAAAAACGGTATGACTCCTGCCGCCGTTTTCCTAGCTTGGGGCGGCCCTGACAGCAAAGCTGAAGGCGAGAAGGATGACAAACGCTACGAGCAATGGATTTACAACACTCTCTCACCCGTCGTCGTGCAATCGGCATGGAGAGGTTGGGGTTACGGCCCCAGCTATCGCTACGGAGCTGGCTGGGGTGTTCGCCGTAGTGGTATTGCCGGCCCTGGTTGGGGGCCTTGGGGGTGGAACAATGGTGTCGGAACGGATATCGCTTACATTCCTCGAGCCTCGTCTTGGGTGAGATTTATCAATGGCAGGGTAGAAGGCTGGCAACGAGGACGCACACAATAAGCTAACCTCTCAAAGCTCACCCCGTTCTTCTTTCTCAAGCTCGATCCGGTCATCACGATTACGCGCCTTCACGCGGTTGTTCCGCTTGCTCCAGCGCTCGACAATCATTTGGCGCTTCTTGCGCCTAAAATTGAGTTCCTCAATTTCTTCGTCGAGCCGCAAATACCCTTCGTAACGAGCCGGATCCAATTCGCCTTCTTTCACCGCTGCCTCAATCGCGCAACCCTTGTCTCCCTGATGCTTGCAGTCGCGGAACTTGCATTGGTTCGTCAAATCTTCCACGTCCGCAAAGCTGTCCCGGAGAGTATCCTCGTCCGTCCACATCTGGACTTCGCGGATCCCCGGATTGTCAACCAACATTCCCCCTTCCTCAAGAACCACCAACTCCCGGGACACTGTAGTATGGCGCCCCTTGCCCGTGACCTCATTTACCTCGCCAGTCCACAGCCATTCCTCACCCAGCAATTGATTCACTAGCGTTGATTTCCCTACCCCGCTGGAACCCACCATGGTGAGTGTAATTCCAGTCTTCAGGTAAGATGTTAAAACATCCAATCCCTCGTGCCGCGTCGCACTTGTCACGTAAACTTCTGCTTCGGGTGCCAGCTCCTGAATTTCCTCGCGAGCTTTCTCATTCACCTCGGCCTCGAAAAGATCCGACTTATTCACCAGCACCACGCAACGCGCGCCGCTTTTCTGAATAATCGTAAAATAGCGCTCCATGCGGCGGAGGTTGAAATCAGATCCCGCATCGGTCACCACGACCACGATATCGACATTCGCCGCCATCACCTGTTCCTCGCTACTCTTTCCAGGAGCCTTGCGCGAAAAACAGGTCTTCCTCGGAAGCCGCGCACGAATGATGTGCTCGTCGTTCTCCCCCGCGCCCAGCTCAATAGCCACCCAATCCCCCACAGCCGGAAGTTCGGCATCGCAGGAGGCATCGTGCCAAACCTTACCGCCAACCACGCAATCGACCTCCTCGGCATCATCGAGTAAAGCCGTAAAATTGATCTTGGTCTCCCGGATTAAGCGCCCGGGCACCCAGCCATCCTTCGAGACCTCGTCAAAGGCTCTTTCAAAGTCATCATTCCATCCGAGATCGCTCAGCGTCATCGCGTATCAGTTCAAACCGGAATGGCCTTGAGAAAAAGTTTCATTTTCCACTCCTGCCAATCACTGCTATTTCTTGGAGGTGGGATACAACGATCGAGAATACATGCAGCCCGACTTCCAATCGGGGCGCCCCCGTATGCCTGGCTTCTTCGACGGAGCTCCGGTCACTAAGTGGCTGATCATCGTAAATGTAAGCATTTTTCTCCTGCAGATCCTCCTCACTGGAAAAGGTGAACGGCTTTTCATGCAATCGTGGGGTGATACCAGCATACGGGACACGTTCATGAAGTTCCAACTCTGGCGCCTCATCACCTCACAATTTCTTCACGCTGATTTTGGACACCTTTTTTTCAACTGTCTTGGACTTCTTTTCTTTGGTCCTCATGTGGAAAGGTGGATGAAAAGCAGCCCCTATCTTGTCTTCTATCTTCTCGCCGGGATTTTTGGCGATTTGGTCTACACCACGCTTTTCTTCATTCCGGGTCTCTTCGAAAGCCATTCTCTCGATTCCGCAGCCATAGGCGCGTCATGCGGCGTTCTCGGCATCCTTGCGATTTTTTACTTCATCGCGCCTAACGCCACCGTCATGGTTTTTTTGATCATCCCGGTTCCCATCAAGACAATGGCCATCGTCTTTCTCGTTTATGAATCGTGTATCGTGGTGTTCGACCTTCACAATTCGGGAGGCAGCGCCGGCCATCTCGGCGGCGCACTTTTTGGCTATCTCTTTTTTAAATGGCCTCCACTCCGTCCTTTCGTAATCAAGATTTCTCAAATCGGTGAAAATAACCCCAAAAAGAGGAGGCAGACTCGCGACGGTAGAATCGTTCAAGAAAACAAACGCTCCCCTCTCGAACTCACAAAGGAAGTGGATCGCATCCTCGATAAAATTAGTGAGCAGGGCATTCAGTCCCTGACCAAAAAAGAAAAAGAGACTCTAGACAAAGCCCGACGACAATAATGACCGACGACGAAATGATCAACTGCGCCGAGTCCGGTCGCCAAATCGAACGGCTTCGCGCCATCATGCATCGACTTCGTGCTCCCGGCGGTTGCCCTTGGGACGCCGAGCAAACCCATGAGTCGCTCGTTTCCAACCTCATTGAGGAAACTTACGAAACGGTCGCCGCCATCCGCTTAAACGATGAGGAAAACCTCCAAGAAGAACTCGGCGACCTTCTCCTGCAAGTCGTCTTCCACGCCGAACTCGCCGAAGAGGGAAAACGTTTCGACCTCGATGATATCGCGCGCGGCATCAGCGACAAATTGGTTCGTCGCCACCCCCACGTTTATGGAGACTCAAAAGTTGGCGGCACCGACGGAGTCCTCGCCCAGTGGGAAGACATTAAACGCGCCGAAAAAGGCCACGAAGAAAAGCCTTATCTCCACGGCGTTGGCAAAGGACTTCCAGCTTTACTCAAGGCCGCAAAACTCCAGAAGAAAGCCAGTAAGATTGGCTTCGACTGGCCGGATACCACCGGCATCGCCGAGAAGATCGACGAGGAACTGGCCGAAGTCCGCGAGGAGCTCGACAAGCACGAGCCTGGAACTCCCGCCTCGAAAGAACTTCAAGCCGAGATTGGCGATCTCCTGTTCATCGTCACCAACCTCGCCCGTAAACTCAACGTCGATCCCGAAGTCGCCCTTGAGGGAACCAACGAAAAATTCCTCCACCGCTTCGACCAAATCGAAAAGGGCCTCAAAAAGGATCAACTTACATTGGAAGAAGCCACGCTCAAACAAATGGACGAGCACTGGAACGCTGCGAAATAACAGGCGTTACAAACGGACACCCCCATTACCATGGCTGACAGAGCTTGGATTGGAGATGATTCCGCCATGAGAAAAACTTTCCCTGGCCCAAAAGGACATGGCTCCCCCTCATATGCTGATTGCTATTCCGTTGGCCGCCAAAACCGGGCAACGCGGCCTGCGGAGGAGGAAAAGCCCCGCGTCAAATTTCTCCTCGATGAAGAACCCCTCGAATTCGGGATTAACGATCCCTCGCCATCGCCCCATCAGACCGGTCTGGGATTTGTAAGCGCCATCTTTCTGACTGGATTACTTCTTATGGCCTTCATCATTTGGATGCAGGGCTGGTAGCTTTCTTAAGCTCAACAATAAAAATCATTGCCCTTCCCGCGGCTCTCCCTTACCTCTCCCCCCGTCAGGAGTCACGGAGTGTGGGCTTGTGGACCCGGTCAGGACGGAAACGTAGCAGCCGCAGCTTGTCCCTCATTGCCGTGGCTTCCTGGCACTTCTTATTTTCAGCCACTACGATTCAGCGTTGGTGGCTTTTTTATTGGCCGGAAGCACTCCTCATTTCCTAAGCTTCCCCTGAAATGTCAGCTCACCTGTTTCCCGACGGATCCGCATTCCCCTCTCCCGGTCTTGGCACCTGGAAAATCCCGGAAGAACTCACCCCGCAAATCGTCCATCAAGCGATCGAAACCGGATACCGCCACCTCGACTGCGCCGCTGACTACGGCAATGAAGCACTTGTCGGAAAAGGAATCGCCTCCGCGCTCAGCTCCGGCCTCTGTAATCGCAACGATCTCTGGGTCACCAGCAAACTTTGGAATACCTACCACGAACCCCAACACGTTCGTGCCGCCTGCGAAAAATCCCTGTCTGATCTCGGACTCGAACAACTCGATCTTTATCTCATTCACTTTCCCATCGCTCTCGAATTCGTTCCCTTCGAAACCATGTATCCTCCCGGCTGGACCGCTGGAGGCGAGGCCATGAGCCCTATCTCCGTGCCCTACTCGGACACCTGGCGTGCCATGGAGGAACTCGTTGACGCCGGCCTCACCAAGCGAATTGGTGTTTCGAACATCGGAACGGCCATGCTTCGCGAAGTTCTCTCATACTCCCGCATCAAGCCCGCCGTTTTGCAGGTCGAAATGCACCCCTACCTTTGCCAGGAGCATCTCCTTCGCTTTTGCAAGGAACAAGATGTCGCCGTCACTGCCTTTTCCCCCTTCGGAGCCGATTCATACCTTCCTCTTGGTATGGCTGAAGAAACCGAGCGTATCCTCGCACATCCAGTCCTCGAAAAAATCGCAGCTTCGCATGAAAAATCGACCGCCCAGATCGCCCTTCGCTGGGCCATGCAACGCGGCACCATTCCCATTCCGAAGACGCAATCTCCTAAACACCTTCGCGAAAACTTCGACATCTTCGAATTTACCCTCACCTCTGAGGAACTCGACGAGATCTCGGCTCTCGATCAACACAAACGCTTCAATGACCCCGCCGTCTTCGGTGAAAAAGCATTCAACACCTTTTACCCAATCTTTGACTAAATGAAACCACTCACAGGAAAAACAGCCCTTGTCACCGGAGGTGGCAGCGGAGTTGGACTCGGCACCGCCCAAGCACTCGCCGAAGCCGGAGCCACCGTCACCATCTGCGGCCGCAATCTCGAAAAACTCCAAGCCGTCGCCGGTGATCAAATCGAAGCACGGGTCTGCGACATCTCAAATCGCGGAGAAGTGAATACCCTGATCACCGAACTCGGCACGCCTGATATCCTCGTCAACTCAGCCGGCGTGAATATCGTAAAACGTAAGGTCAGTGAGATCGATCCCTCCGACTTCGACAAGCTTCTCGCCATCAATTGCACCGGCTTCTTCAACCTCGTTCACGCCGCCCTTCCCACCATGCGCGACCGCCAGGACGGACTCGTTTTCAACATCTCCTCCATCGCCGGCAAGCGCGCCTACCCGCTCGCCGGTATGGCTTACGCGACTTCCAAGTTCGGTGTCTCCGGCATGGCCTCCGCCATCAATGCCGAGGAAGCTGATAATGGCATTCGCATCACCAGCATCTTCCCCGGCGAGATCAACACCCCCATCCTCGACGAGCGCCCTGTAAAAGTTCCCGACGAACAAAAGGCGCGCATGGTTCACCCTGAGGACATCGCCTCTCTCATCGTAGCCATTGCGCAACTTCCAAAGCACGTCGTCGTGCCTGAGCTGGTCATCAAACCGACTTATCAGGAATTCATCTAAGAGTAGGTAGCTTTGGATCTACCACCCACTCGGCTTTCGTCGTCTCCCTCGACTTTTCCTTCCCCTGACAAGTTGTTTGGAAAACGAAGCACACTCCCGTCTCTCCGACTACGGGAGCTTCACTCTCTCCCATTCCACCGGACCTCCAAAACCCGGCACGAAGTATCCTCGATAAACCTGGATTTGGCCATCCACTTTGATCGCATAGACGGCCTGAAAATCATCCCTCGACTCGCCGGTCTTCAAAAAGCTGGCTGCTGAAATGGCCTCTGGCGGGATTCCCTTTTCGAGGAACTGCCTCCTGTCGATCGTGGAAAAGTTGCGAATGTTTTCCTCCACTGGATATGGCTCATCGTTCGTACGCACATAAAGCCCCATCCCTACCCCTGGCTGCCAGGGAGTGATGAACTGCACCTCCGGCGGGCCCCGGCGCGTTGGCTCATCCTCTGGCTTCTGAGCACAGGATTGGAGAAGAGATAGCGCGCATATCACGGCTGGATAATACTTCATAGGTGTCGACGGCAGGGAGGAAGATGCGCCTCTTCTCCCTTCATATCCAACTAAAACGCCAACAAAAAACGGTGAGGCGAATGAACCACCTCACCATTTGTCTGAATTCGAAAATCTTTAGTTTAACGGGGCCAACTGGATATTCACACGACGATTAGCCTTTCGACCAGCCTCGGTATTGTTACTGGCGACCGGTTGATCCATGCCACTTCCACTGACCTGAAATCTCTGTGGATTCACTTTCTGGCTACCTAGAAAACCGGTCACACTTTGAGCCCGGTCCCAAGACAATCGCTTATTGAACTCTCGATCACCCACATTGTCAGTGTGTCCGGTGATCGCAACCATGGTCTTATCATACTTGTTCAGGACTTTCGCCACCGAGGTCAGGGTTGGATAAAACTGGCTGCTGACACTAGAGCTACCCGTTGGAAAAGTAATATCTCCAGGCATGATCAGGCTAATCTGGTTGCCATTGCGACTAATCCCAACACCGGTGCCTTCAAGCTCACGACGAAGTTCGGCTTCCTGTTTATCCATGTATGCTCCAATCCCTCCACCTGCCAGAGCACCAACCCCGGCACCAATCAAAGCACGTTGCCGTCGCTCCTTGCTATTCCCTCCGCTTAAGGCGCCAATGCCTGCTCCAACCAGCCCGCCGACAAGCGCTCCAGTCGTAGCTTTGGCCTGCCTGGTTTCCCCGGTGTAGGGATCTGCAGTTTGACAGGAACTCAGAGCCAGACTACCGACCATGAAACACGCGAGAAATCTTTGGGTCAATTTCATGAACGTAATGATACCTCGAAATATTATTTAATCCATCTAAAATAATTGTTAGCCAGAACTGAAACCCCACACTACTCCCAGCATCCATGCCCAATGCCCTGCCAAATCCAAGCGGAGAAGTCTTCGTTCTCACCGACTCGCTCTTCGACAAAGGAAAGTGTGCATCCAGGAAAAGCCCTCGCCTCCGAATGATCCAGCCTGTGCAGCGCGCGCAATCCGCGAAGGTCCAGCGTCTCTTGAACTTCCTTCAGCCCGGCACCTACATTCGACCGCATTGCCATCCCCTAGATCATGCCACTGAATCAGTGTGTCTCCTGAGCGGGCACCTGGAGGTTCTTATTTTTTCCCCCGAAGGATCAATTCAGGCCCGGCACCATCTGACCAACACGTCCCCTCTTATCGATATCGAACCAAGGACATGGCATGGTATGATTGTTCACGCCCCGGACACGGTAATTTTTGAAACAAAACAAGGCCCCTACAATCCCGAAACAGACAAGAAATTTGCTCCATGGTCTCCCGACGAAGACTCGCCTGGAGTTGGCGCCTTTCTCGAAGACCTCGACGGCAGCGCCTAATATGGAAGGTGTTTCCGGCGGTTCGCCAACCAGACACATTGGTATGGCGCGAGGATGATATCGCCCTCCTCATCCTCCAAAACGTCCCCTGAAATCAAATCCAACCACTCTTCGGTCGAAATCAAGTTAATGGACGCTACCGGGATTCGTTGTTCCTCGTTCGAAACGTTATTCAAACAAAACACGTTATTTCGCCGATCAACAGATTGACGCCAAAAGGCAAAAACACAATCCCCCAAGTGGAGAGTGAATTGGGTCGCATTAGGATGAAAGGAATTTTGCGCTCTTCTTAATTTAATCAAATGAAGCAATTTCTTCAAAACGCCGGTATGAGGCGAAGTCACATCATCGAGTTCGGCATCCAGGTCACCCGCCTTCCACTGACGACGATTGATGCGGCGATTAATACCGGAACTGACCGCGCCATCCCGGTCATTCCGCGTCCCCAAAAGACTGTGGATATAGAATGCCGGAATCCCTTCCAGACCCAATAAAATGGTATGTGCGCATAGAAATCTTTCCTCGGTTTGGAGCGCATCAAAGAGGCTGATGTTGATCTCGTAGGGACGTTTACTACCATCGGGAAGAGCACGCTCCGAAACGAAACCACCGTATTCCACCATCTTATCGACCATCGATTGGATCTCGTTATGGGATAACAATCCCTCAGCTGGCCTGAGACCGATTCCGTCGTGGGATGCGATAAAATTAAAATACATTGTTCCGGGCTGGGCCGGAGGCATTCTCATTAACCACTGAATCAGGCAACGACAATCCCCATAGGTGAGAGAATATAAAAGAAGCGGAGGAAGTGAGAAATTGTAGATGCCATGCGCCTCATTTCCATTTCCAAAATAGGAGAGATTTTCCTGATTAGGAATATTGGTCTCAGTGATGATCACCGCATCCGGTTTCACATGTTCAATCAAAGTCCGGAAAAGACGAACCAACTCATGGGTCTGAGCAAGATTGATACACTTGGTTCCAAGCTCCTTCCAAACAAAAGCGACCGCATCTAGGCGGAAAACACCGATACCATGATCCAAATGACTCCGAATGATCTTCACCAACTCAACAAGGAGATCGTGATCGCGGAAGTTAAGGTCAGCCTGATCGTGCCCAAAGGTACACCACACATGTTTCATCCCCGACGGCGTCGGAGTAGCACGCAAAAGAGGGCTAGTTCTGGGGCGCACTACTTCGCTGAGATCGTCAAGCGGCGATGCCTCCACAAAGAAGCGACACCCCGGCTCTTCATCCTTCTCGAATTGCTGAAACCATTCGTGAGAAGTCGAACAATGATTCACAACAAGATCGGACATAATCCGGTAGTCCTGCGAGAGGTCCTCGAGATCCGACCAATCCCCCAGGTCGGACTTCACCTGAGTATAATCCGAGACTGCGAAGCCATCGTCCGAAGTCCATGGAAAATAGGGCAGGACGTGAACAATTGAAATGGAGTCACCCAGCCTCTCTCGAACAAACGAAGCCAACTCCTTCAGCGGCGCGCCCTCCCTAGGTAAAATCGAGTCACCATAGGTGATCAGCGCGATGTCTTTTTCAGACCAGTGATTCGTAAAAGGAACCGGCTCAAAAAAGTGCTCGTGCAAGCGCATTGCCTCGATCAACCGCCCAACGAGCACCGAGTGATCCCCCTCCCCGTATATCGCGGTTAGATGGGTCTCGATCCGAAGATTGAGGTGATCGAGGGGGCTCATTTTTGAGAAAACTCTTTTTGATCTGCCTCTACCGCTTCGATCAACCTATCGTAAATATCGGGCATCGCGCTAAGCACCCGCGACCAACTTGGAATGAATGGTTTTTCGTGCGGCGAACTCAAAAAATTCTTACCAGCCGCAATGATGTTTTCGGCAAAAAGCTCAACTGCCTCCTCCTCCTTGTGAACGTCAAGATCCAACCCATTCATGACGGCATCATTCTTGTAGCGCTCCACGAAATCGAGGGCATTCCGAAAGTATGCTGCTTTAAGGGTGCGGAAAACCTCTTTGCTAAACACGGTCCCCATAACAGCCATTTTCCGGTAAACTAGTTTACAAATATCGATCGACATTTTCGACAGGCCTTTGGCCCGATCATCGACTGAAATATCCTGATGCTTGTGATCATAAACTTCGGCAATATCGACCTGGCAGAGTTTGTTGTTGGAATAGTTCCGGAACATTTCGGAAAGCGTTCCCATCTCGAGTCCCCAATCGCTCGGCATACGAATGTCGGGAATCACGCCCTTGCGGAAAGAGAATTCACCGGCCAAAGGATAGCGAAAAGTATCCAGATAACGCAGGTAATCACTGGGACCACAAACTTGCTCCAGCGACCTCAAAAGCGGGGTAATTAAAAGACGGGTGACCCGGCCATTGAGACTCCCGTCGGCAATCCGTGGATAGTATCCCTTCGCAAATTGATAACTGAATTGAGGGTTTGCCATCGGGTATATCAAGCGGGCCAAAAGCGAACGATCGTAAGTCACGATATCGCAATCATGCAGCGCGATCGCCTCGGCCTTGTCAGTCGCCAGCATGTAGCCCAGGCAATACCAAACATTCCTCCCCTTACCCTCTTCCTCCGGCGCAAGCCCCTGTTTCTGAAGCTCGGCATCAAGAGCACGCAAACGTGGACCATCATTCCAAAGCACCCGGTGATGCTGCGGAAGCTCTCCAAAAAAGCGCAGCGCCTCGCAATACTGGTCCTCGGTTGCCCGATCCAGACCAATTACGATTTGGCTCAAGTAAGGAACCTTCTTCACCTCCTCAAGAATCTTAGGCATCGCCTCGGTTTCGAGTTCGGAAAAGAGCGATGGCAGCAAAAGCCCCATTGGTCTTTTCTTTGAAAAACCAACGAGCTCGGCCTCCAATTCATCAAGTGACCTGTCGGTCAGGTTGTGCAGGGTGGCGACGGAACCGCCTTGGTGAAAATCAGCCATTTTGTGTTGTTGTTGATTGTGGAATTTGAAGTTGGTCGAGAATTTGGGTCATCATTTCGGCCCATCCGCGCGGACCGGTCTCGCTGCTGCGAAGCATATCCTCAGCTTCCAAAACGTAGTCACCGGGCGCCTTGATGATCACTCCGATGTCCGCCGCTTCCAGCATAGCGAGATCGTTGGGCCGATCTCCGAGTGCGATGATGGCCACCTTGTCATTTCGAAGATGCTGCAAAGGCTTCCCCTTGTTTGTCTCACCCAGAACATGCAGAAAACGCCCTCCACGCAGGGTCGTCAGGCCTCGGTCCTTGATCAATTGGCAAAATTCCTCCTCCTTCTCCGGCGTATCCTGCCAGACCAATGGCTCGCTGAAATGCCGATCAGCGGATCTCTCCGATGATTGGCGCCCTAATCCGGTCCACTGCATGATTTCAGGCACTCCAACATCCGAGTAGCCCGTGAATTTAAACTTCGCCCGCAGCGGCTTGAGAACGCCCAGAATTTCAGCTCGTGGAACCCCGAAAACCTCGACCTTCTCACCGTCGTAAATGGCCGAGCCATTTTCCACAATGTAGGGATCCAGATTCCCAAATTCACCGCGCATTGCCAGCCATTCAGCCTTGGTCTTACTGGTATTGACCACAAGTGGAATTCCAGCTTCATCCATCCGGTCCAGAATCGGCAAAACAGGATCAAAGGAATAGTCATCATGGTCCAGAAGCGTCCCATCCAGGTCGCTTACCACCATCAACTTCATCGTTTCATCAGCCACTTGACTCTCTCCTAGCGCATCCCGTGCCAAATCCCGAACGCAAAAAAATTCCGAACCTTCAATCGAAGGTCCAGAATTTAGAGAATTTGAATTCAAGTCGACTAGCGACGTCGGCGGAAGCCAAGCAGCATTCCACTCAAGCCAAGCAACAGAGCTGAAGTCGGCTCAGGAACAGGAGCCACCGTAGTCACGTTGAACGCCAGCTCGTATTGATTACCGAATGGTTGTCCCGCTCCATCGAAAAGACTTCCGTCAGTCCCCAAGATTCCTCCCGCAGTTGGGCCATTCAAGCCAACACGAGCACGGACAGGTGTTCCTGACGCCCCTGAGGTTGCAATCAAAGAGTAAACCGTATCATCAGCCAGAATCCCTCCGGAGAAATTGGCAGTTAACTCAGCACTTGCGGGTGTTAAGAGAATCGTATTGGTAGAGGAAGCCACTAATGTCCCCAGTCCCTGAGTCTCCGCATTTTGATCTGCATCCGTCCAAATTTCGATCGAAAATGGACCTGTTGGATCACTACCTCCAATTGCACTTGCCGCAAAAATCCCAATCTCGGAAAGCTGTGTTTCAGCTCCGATTGCTCCGGTTGTGAATGTTTGGGTCAATATTAGGTTGGCCCGGGCGCCACCACCACTGTGAGCCACATCGATAATAACTGCGCCGTGGGCAAGAGGAGCAGCGAGAAGAACGGGAAGAAGAGATTTTAGATTCATTGAACAACTGGAGTTTTTGTTAGTCGTTCGTGTTTTATCTTGCATCCAATAATTCCTAAGAAATTAGAACAGGTGTTTTTACAAAACCAGTTTTCCAGATCTCGCAGGAAGAGCAAACCCGTGGCAAGAAAATCTCGAAACATTAACCTCACCTCTTACGTCTCGTTAATGCTATGAAGCTTACCTCGCTGGCTCTGATTTTACCCACCCTCGTCTTCGCAGACCCCGCCATCACACTGGATCTTGACCACCGGACCTCCCATCAGGTCGTCGTCGATCGCGAAAAGGGACAGTATCTGGGCCACCCGACCACGACCCTGCTTGAGGACGGAAAAACTATTCTTTGCGTTTACCCAAAGGGCCACGGCAGGGGAGAAATCGTTTACAAGCGAAGCTCCGACGGTGGGCTCACCTGGAGCAAACGACTCCCCACTCCGAAAAGTTGGTCCACATCCAAAGAAGTCCCCACCATCCACCGGGTCGTCGATCCCGATGGAAAAAAACGCCTGATTGTTTGGTCAGGCCTCCATCCCGCACGACTGTCGGTCAGTGAAGATAATGGCACCAGCTGGAGCGAATTGAAACCCGCTGGTGACTGGGGCGGAATCGTTGTGATGGGATTCGTGGAGGCTCTCAAGACCGGCCCCGGCCATTATCTGGCCATGTTTCACGATGATGGTCGCTTCTTTGAAAAAGAACCCGCTAAAGACAAGGTTCGAACCTTTACTCTCTATCAAACGAAATCCACCGATGGCGGGTTAACCTGGTCGCAGCCCGAGGCAGTTTACCAATCATCCGAGGTCCACCTCTGTGAACCCGGTTGCGTTCGTTCTCCCGATGGAAAAACTCTCGCCGTTCTGCTCCGCGAGAATGCACGACGCAAAAACTCCCATATTATATTTTCGAAAGACGAAGGCAAAACATGGAGCGAGCCCCGTGAACTCCCCCTTACTCTCACCGGAGACCGACATACCGGAAAATATGGTCCCGATGGCAGACTCTTCCTTTCCTACCGTTGCATCTCTCCCAAAGCTCAAGTCAAGGAACGGCAGTTTGAGGGCGACTGGGTCGGGTGGGTCGGAACCTGGGACGACCTTGTCAAAGGCAACCACGGACAGTATTTCTTCCGCCTGAAGGATAACACGAAAGGCTACGACACTTCATACCCCGGAGTCGAGGTCCTACCCAACGGCACCTTCGTGACCACGACCTATGGTCACTGGAGTAAAGGAGAAGCTCCCTATATTCTCACCACCCGCTTTCAGGTGGAGGACCTCGACAAGCTGGCCAGCGGAAACAAAAAATAGCACGCAGTGCTGCAAAGATCTGAATCTAAACTAGCCCGGGCTTCAACGAATTGATTTGGCTGGCCTACCGCCTCCGAATAATGGGGATTGGCTAAATCTTCTCTTCCCTGCATTTTTCGATGGCAGCCCGATCAAAAAACTGACTCGCTCCTGACATGCCCGAACTCGCCGAAGTCGAACTAGCCCGCCGCCAATGGGCCGCATTCCACGGAGACTCCATCATCGACGTTAATGTCCACCCCAAGGCACGTATTTATCGCGACTGCCCCTCCCCAGCCCTGCGCATTCTCGAGGGAAAACCCCTTCTCTCCTCTCGCGCCCACGGCAAACGCATGCTTTTCACCTTTGGGCCCGAACTTCACCTTGAGGTCCACCTAGGCATGTCCGGCAAACTCTCCACAGCGCCACCAGCCCACGAAGAACAAAAGCACGACCACCTCATCCTCCGCACCGCCAAGGCCGCCCTCATCTTTAACGACTACCGCATGTTCGGCCGCGTCATGCTTCATGATTGCGAAGACCCATGGGCCGATTTTCCGCCCCAACCGCAGGATTCCAAATTCTCCCTCGCCCGCGTTCGCAAGCTCATCGAACGCCACCCCAAAAAACCTCTCAAAGCTCTCTTACTTGACCAAAACGCCTGCCCCGGCATCGGCAACTGGATGGCGGATGAAATCTGTTGGCGGCTTGGACTCTATCCCGGCATCCCCACCGCCAAACTCGAGCCCGTTCTGCTTCGCAAAGAGATCCGCTTTGTCACCCTTGGCGCCCTCAAACACGTCGCCGAAAAAAATACCACCGCCTCATCCGATGGTTTCGCGCCTGGCAGCTACGTCTCCAACGTCCCACCAAAAAACTGGCTCTTCCAGCACCGGTGGAAAAAAGGAGGAATCTGCCCCAAGTGCAAGACCGACCTTGCCCGCGATACCATCGCTACTAGGACCACTGCCTGGTGCCCGACCTGCCAGCCTGAGTCCCATTAAAAATTCAAATTGATCCCTCTCCAATAAGTAATTACTTCAAATGCCTCCCAACTTAATATGGCTACACAAAAAAGAGGCTATGGCTTCCTTCTCACTGCTCTCATCGTTCTACTTCTAGGTGGAGGCATCGCCGCCTTTCTAGGCATCGGAGCATTCAACTCCGGCAAAGACTTCACTGGGAATATCGATAAAGGTGAATCCTTCGTAACCCCGACGACACTCAGCTACACCCCAAAGGGAGACACTGAAATCACGGCTTGGATTTCCGGCGATGAAAACCTCGACCTTTCCAAAGTCGAACTTGAATTCACGGACACCTCAACCGGAATCACGGAGAAGGCCACCAAGCCTGAAAGCACCGGCCTCATCAACGGAAAACATCTTCTCGCTGTATTTAGCGCCGAGAAAGATAAAACCTATCAAATAGCAGCCAAAGGTGCAGTCGACAACAGCACCGTGTGGATCTCAAATGTCTCTTCCGACGTGATCATATCCATGCTTGGCAAAGGCTTGGGAGCATTTGGCGTAGCAGCCGTCACTTTCCTACTGACCCTCGTCTTTGGAATCATCGGATTGGTCAAATTGCTCGGTTCAAAAAAAGCCGGACCGACTCAGGCCCCACCTCCCCTTTCCTAGGATCAAAAACCTCACATAACAGAATCAGAGCTAGCAATTCGAGGGCTCTGGGTTGTTTATGCTCCGAGGAATTCCCGGTAGAGTTTTGAATTGCAGCCACGTCCCACCACCTTTGAGAAGACAGCGACCACGGAAGATCGAACCGGTGGGAATCGTTTTGTTCTCCGCCCCTCCCATCAAGTTGTTGACGAAACATCGCCGCAAAAAGTCCTCAGGGAAAACTTGAAATTTCCCAAAATTCAGTCCAATTTGTGCGCTTCCCCGTTTTTCAAAGATGAAATTTCTCTCAATCGAAGAATCAAATTCCCACGAACTCGAGTCACTTCTTCATCTCGCAGCCGAGATGAAGTCAACCCGCGGTGCGCACCCCAACCAACCACTCGCTGGACAAACCTGGGCCATCATTTTCACTAAAGCCTCGACGCGTACCCGTGTCTCCTTTGAAGTTGGAATTCGTGAGCTTGGCGGTAACGTTATGTTCCTTTCCAAGAACGATATCCAGCTCGGTCGTGGCGAACCCATCAAAGACACTGCCCGCGTCCTCGGGCGCATGGTTCATGGGGCCGTCATTCGGACCTTTGCCCAGCAAGATGTCGAGGACTTCTCCACCTACTCGGGTATCCCCACGATCAACGCCCTCACTGATGAAGAGCACCCCTGCCAGATTCTTGCCGACCTCTTGACGATTCGTGAGAAGCTCGGCACCTGGGATGGCAAGAAAGTCGTTTTCATCGGCGATGGCGACAACAACATGTCTCGCTCGTGGATGTGGGCCGCCAAGCATCTGAACTTCGAATTCGTCGTCGCAGCTCCCGAGTCCTGCCTTCCTCCCAAGGAGTTCATGGACCGCCTGAATGCGCCCAATGTCACCCTGACTACAGACCCGCTTACTGCCACCAAGGATGCCGACGTCATCAATACTGACGTCTGGCTCTCAATGGGCCAAGAAGGGCAGGACGAAAAAGAGGCACTGTTTGGCAATTACCAGGTCAATGCCGACATCCTGTCGCACTGCTCTGCCAATCACATTGTCTTGCACTGCCTTCCAGCCTATCGCGGCAAGGAAATCACGGAAGAGACCCTGGAAGCGCACGCCGACACCATTTTTCAGCAGGCTGAAAACCGACTCCACGCCCAGAAAGCGGTCCTCGCCACTCTCGTCGAATGATCACGCGGGAGGTTGGTAAAGCTTGGCAGTTCTTCCGTGAAAAAGGGTTCAAGGAAACCCTTCTTTCACGCGAAGCCCCGTTTCTGATTCAGTTCGGAAAATATGGCGTGTGCGGAGTCATCTCGGTGGTGGTGCTCGCACTCGTCATTTACCTTGGCGAAGCCCTGGCTCCGCAGTATTTCTCGGACAATCTGCCGGATAAAACCATTGCTTGGAATACCGCTATTTTACATTTCATTGCCTTCGTTCCATCAAACTTTGTGGCTTACGGACTCAATCGATGGCTCGTTTTCACTCCCGGTCGACACTCCGTAAAAAAGGAAATGATCCTTTTCACGATCATCTCACTCGTAAGCTTTTCGATAGGCGAGATGCTCCCATTTTGGCTGATCAACAACTTGGATCTCCCCCGCCCCGTCGTTCATTTTTCATTCATCATCTCCTCGGCGATGGTGAACTTTGTGTGCCGGAAATTTCTAGTCTTCGAAAAGTAGCAGCCAGCTACTCCTCTTTCTTCTCCCGGAGAAAGTCCGGCTTCCGGACGAGATACCTCTCCATCACCATTTCAGTATAAGGGGCGAAGGGTTCATATCCACCCTCGTTGCGATTTAAAATCACCGCCTTTACCTCACCATCAGCCCAAACGTAACTGAGCAGAGGATTCGTCCACCCCCAATGATCGATATCGTCATGATCAGCGGGCTTCACGAATCCCTTTTCCTCCTTCAGGATTTCCTGAAACTCCCCTTTAAAGGACCCCCAGCTTTGAAGATGCCTCACATGCAGCAGAGATATGCCAACGACGACTGCTGAAACAGAAAGAGCCCAGTCTTTGGTCAACTTAAACCGTGAAAGGCTAAACATAAAGGTGACTAGCATCAACAAAGGCAAAGCAGTCAAAGTGAGCGTGCGGGTCGAGAAGGAAATTCCACCCATGATCCCCGGCGAAAGCAATGAAACGACACCAATGACCAGAGGCGCTACCCACGCCGCCAGCAACGCCCGAGAGGATGAAAAAACAATTCCAACGGTGTTTAAGATAACAAAGGAAACTCCGATCCAAGGATAAGGATGTCCAAGGGAAGCCAAAATCGCGCCAAGAAAATGCCCCCGGTTTTCAGGATCCCGCGGAAATAGAATCCAGGTCACCGCAATCACCACCGAGGCCAGAGCCAATGCTGCCAGTATCCCGCTCCCCCATCGCTCGCGGGGATGCTTTTCAACCCAGGCCCGGAAAGTGAAAATCACCGTGAAAATCGCACCCGATACCAAGGTTGTTTCGTAAAGTTTGAGGTGTGCAACCAAAAGTAAAGCAGTCAGCGATTGCTCAAAAAACGTGAGCCGTCGCCGAAGGATTCCAAAATAGAAAATAGGCCAAGCCAGAGAAAGCAAGGTGAGATGCTCACCATAAATCAAACACCATGCCGAGAGGTTGAGACTGACCATGGAGATCAGGAAAAAGAAAATAAGAGCCGGACGTTCGCGGGTCGCATAAAGCGAAATGACAAAGGAAAGAACCCACGGAAACCAAATCCCCATTCCAAAAAACATCTCCAGAGCTCCCAAATCAGTTACCCCCGAGCGAACCGCCATAACGAGGGGCCATTGGGTAAGAAATTCGGCATGAGCCCGGGAAGGCGCGATATTCGTGAAAGTCGCATTATCCAGGATGATCGCAAAATAGAACGAACCATCACTCGCAAAGTAGGTATCCGCAGCAAACCCAATCCATAGCGATCCCGAAATTACCACAAACAATGCAATGGCCAGCCCCCGAATCTTTCCAGGTGACAGTGAAGCTGATTCAGAACTCAAATTCATCACGAAGATTTCTCAAGGCCCACCTTTTCAGCGACCAAAAACTCAGGACGCCCCTTCACTTCGGTATAAATTCGATTGAGATACTCTCCAATCACTCCAAGGAAGAGCAACTGCACCCCCCCCAAAAAGAGGATGGTCACAATGGTGGCAGCAAAACCGGGCACGATTGGCAGGCCCATCTCGCGAAATGGAGCCGGATATAGCTTCTGCACAATGAAGAACATTGCTCCCAACGCTGAGAAAAACGAGACCACCAACCCGACATACGATGCCAATCGCAGAGGAACTCCACTGAAGGAAAAAAGTCCATCACTCGCCAATCCAAGCAACTTTTTAAAAGTATACTTCGGCTCACCTGCGAAACGTGCACTGCGCTCGTATTCCAACCCGGTTTGCCGAAAACCCGACCAAGCCCGCAACCCGCGAAGAAAGCGATTTTTTTCGGGGAACGCAACCAGTGTATCAACAACCTTACGGTCAAGCAGACTAAAGTCACCGGAATCGAGCGGGAAATCCTCGATCTCGGTCATCGACTTCATCAGGCGATAAAAACAAAAATAGGCAGCCCGCTTAAAGATTCCTTCCTTCCGTTTTTTGCGCACCGCATAAATCACTTCGAAACCCTCACGCCATTTGTCGATGAGGTCTGAAATCAACTCGGGAGGATCCTGAAGGTCCGCATCAATGATTGCCACAACTTCTCCGGTGACAGATTCCAAACCCGCTGAAACCGCTGCCTGATGCCCAAAATTCCGGCTCAAGATTACGAGCTTCCAACAAGGATTCCTTTCGTTCTGCTCACGGAGTAATTCAACCGTGCGATCGCTCGAGCCATCGTCGATACAAACCACTTCATAATCCTCGGGCCAATCTCCCGAGATCTTTTCGATCCTCTCAAAGAGAGCCGGCAGTGAATCCTCCTCGTTATAGCACGGGACGATCACACTCAGTGATTTAGGACTCTCTTTCATACGCAGGAGCGGAACTCTAACACTCGAAAACCTGACACGCAATCCCTCACGGCTCTTGAATGACGAGGTTAAACTCGGAGAACAATCGTCCCGGAGCATCAGGAAATTTTTGGAGTAGCAAATCCAACCATTCGGATGATTCCTCTGGTTCCATAACACTGCCATTCGGCCCAATAATGTCATCCAAATGAATCTCTTCTGGAGGACCGTAGGAGAAGGGATTTTCCCAGCGAAAAGTCGCAACCCAACCATCTCGATACCAGGCCATGCAAACTCCGCTCACTCCGGTATTACAGGCGAACGACATCTGGGTTCGCTCCTCTTCGGACGCCCTCAGAAGAGAGCTCCCGGGCATTCCGGGGATCTCGGGGAGTTTAAGCAAGTCGCGCAAGCTTGGCAAAAGATCGAGATGTGACGCCGAAGGCTGGGACGGAGCCTCCACTCCTTTTGGCCACTTGATCAGAAGCGGCACCTGTGTTTGGGCAGGCAACAGGGATGAACTGTGGAACCAACTTCCGTTCTCGTAAAATTCCTCCCCATGATCTCCGGTCACGATGATCACACTCTCATCGTATCGGCCCTGTCTCTTGAGTTCCAAAACGAATTCCTCCACTTGAAAATCAACCCACGATACGGAGTTGTGATAACGCCTTTTGATTGACGCGATATCCTCGTCATTTGGAAATCCGGGCACCCCTGCATCGTCGTGATAATCAGTATAGGGAGGATTAAAATCCTCGTGCCACCGGTATCCATAATGAGTGGAATCGAGAGCAATAAAGTGAAAATTCCCGCTGGAAGGAGCCGACTTCAAGGCCTCGATCGTAGCAGCAAACGAAGCCTTCTCACGTTGTGGAATCTGATCATAATAATCCTGCCAATGAATCTCACCGGCGGGCGATTGTTCATAAACTCGAAACAATTCGTGATTCGTTCCGAAGCTTGTCGCGCCCATGTTTCGATAGGACAGATCGCAAACCGTCCGGATCTCCATCCGGTATTCGGCCTGTTGGAGTTGTCGAAACCAAGATGGTGTCGCCAGTACGCTTTCACTGACAGACTCAGCCTTATCGCCCGCCCAAAATACCGGAAGGACACCGTGAAACAATCCATACCATGACAGGGCGGTTGAATTCGAAGAGGCCCAGGTTGTTCCAATTTGCTGGCATTCATTATCACGAAAATCCGTGAGAAAAGGAGCGTGTTCCAGCGCGATGGCATCCTGACGAGTGCTCTCCACCATAATAACGAAAATGTCGGGACGCTTAACCTCCGGGCCCACCTCTTCCGTCGCAATCCCTAGCTCGATCACCGCCTTCGGATAAAACTTAACGTTAAACTCAGCCACCCCCAGCGGAGGCTCGAAACCAGCAATGACATGAACATCATAGACGTTGTGCCCCCATCTTTGAGCATTGCGGGACTTCCAACTGGTTCCAACCACCTTCTCGGCCCAAACACCTCCCCAGAGACCGCCCAGAAAAACCAGTAAAATCCAGCGCGGCATTCGAAGGCGTGAAGCCCAGTCGCGGGCAGCCAGCCAGTGAAAGAACAGGTAGAAAAGCCAGACCACCAAAAGAAAAACTAATACAACAGCCCAGGGAGGAACCGGAACACCGCTCGATGCAAGATTCGAACTAAGATCAAAGCTCCCCATCCCATCCAACTGATTGAGCAAATTGATGACCGGATTTTTCCAGTAAAGAATGGCCACGAAATCTGCCAACATTACGAATGGCAAAAACGCTGCCACCACCCAGGGCCAACGACGCATGCGCTTCGGAGCCAGAGCCCCAGCCAGACCACATGCCAGCCAGTATATCCCAACCACGACTGCACCCGTAAGGACGCGGCCGAACATCGTACTCATCTTCTCAACCAGAGTGAACCGGAAGCCTTCCAAAAAGAGATAATCGTGGAATCCAAAAACACCCACAGAAAGCACGAACCACATCCAATGAAACTGATGATGCTCGGCACACCACCGACGAAAACTCCCGATCATAGTGCGCCCCGAAAACTTGATCCAGAGCAGGCCACCAATTACAGCCCCAATTAGCGCCCACCAAATCGCCAGAATAACATTGTCGCCAAAATTCCCGGAACCAAGAACCCATGGAGCCCGTGGGCCATTGAAGCCGATCGCCACAAAGAACGGGAGCAATCCGAGCACGATCCCCCCCAACCAAAAGGGACCATGCCAACGTTCACTCAATTTACGATTCATCACGAATCCGCCTCAGCGGGGAGACGTAATAGCATGTCAACCCCGCCGAAGCAACAATCCCGCCGTTCCAGAAAATGGCGGGTTTTATAACCCTAGCATAAGTCTACCACACCCTATTAATTAGTCGAAAAGACCGCAGTAGCGGCCATGGCTGGATCTAGCCTTTGTTTAAAAGACTGTTGAATCGCATCACGCGTCCTCGTCACCTTGCCATTGTGAACCTCTTTGCCGTCAATGATCACTTTCACGGGTTCATCGAGGTTTAATAGCTCATCATTCAAAAAAAGAGTCAACGCGACATCCCCAGCACCTTTCACCGAAATTGTCTGGCCCTTCACCGATGCCGTAACCACATCTTTTGGTTTTCCGCCAATCCAATAGAATCGCTCCGAACGTTTCCCGGTCTTTCCCCAAATCACTTTCTTAGGCCATGCCTTCCGGGTCTTGGTCGCCATCCACGGCACAGCCTCGGCATCTTTCTTCTCCATCCAATGACCCATCTCAGGATAAATTGTCACCTTGTGCTCATAGCCGCCACGTTCCTTCTGCAACTTAGCCAATTTCTCCTTCCACTCCCCTGCAATTTTATTTCGCTTATATGCAGCATCCTTCCCTCCCATATAGATTCGGAACGGGAGATTGTAGAGCCCATCTGCTGAGACTCCATTCGGATGCCCTGCCATCATGGTGGCAGCGCCAAATCGATCTGCCATGCGGGGTGCCAGTTGATAAACACCATCGCCACCCGCCGAGTATCCCATCAGATAGACCCGGTTGGGGTCGACACCTTTGAGGGCAACCATATCTTCAACGAGCTTGGAAAAGAGAGCATCGATGTGTCCTTCATGCCAGAGATTCCAGGTGTTGGTCGGGGCGCGTGGTGCCACATACCAACCTTCCTTAGGAACATAGAGTTGGATTTGATTATTCCACTGCTGATCATTCACACGGGCCGGAGCACCACCTCCTCCGTGCATTGAAATATAAAGAGCACGTTTTCCGGCCTCGGCTTCACCATAAAGCTTTCCTACACACTTCATCGTCTTCTCTGCCGTCTTGATCTCAAAATATTGAAAACCAGCCTTGGCCTCCTTCATCTCAAGCTCGCGCTTCTTCGAAAGTTCCTTGTATATTTCAGCCACTATTTTTGAAGCCTCTTCCTTGGTTAATTCCGCCCGAATCAATCCTGACAGAGCCAGAGCACAAAAAATGACAGTTTTCATGGGGAAGAACCTGCCCCTTAAACCAGAGTGATACCAATTTTTTCTATCATCTCCGAAAGATTTCCAAAAGACTTGTAAAATGAATTTTTATCAGCGCTCTGGCTACCACGATCACCAGATGGCATTGCCCAACAAGTCAAAACCCTATCACGACAGGAACAGATTGGTTCAACCAACCAAACTACCACAAGATCAAAAACCCAGCCGCAAGGATGACTCAAAATCCAATAGGGAAATGACAAGCACAGCAAAGACCGGCCGCTTGAAATCCAGATCAGTATCGCCACTCCAGCCCAAACCACCCCGCTCCATGAACGAGTTGATACAGAGCAAAGAAGGCAATTCCCCCATCAAAGAAAGAATCAAGATAGGGCTTCTATCTAATACAGGGAATTCATCGAAGCAATGGACCTTTCAGAGGGCGAAACTTAGTATTTTAGAGAACCCCTAACCAAGTGTCTCCTGAACCAACAGCAATTAATCTTTAAGTGGATGCAAGCCAGCGAAGACGTCAAACAGAAGATCGCCAAATAGCAAATGAGAATGTTAAGGTTCGAAATCGAAAAAAAGTAGCCATGAAACCTAGCCTGAAAATAGGAATTATCGGAAGTGGCTTCATCGTCAGCGATTGTCATCTCCCTGCCTATCGAAATCTTGGGCTCAATATCGCCGCGATCGCTTCGCGAACCCATGCACATGCTCTCAAGATCGCCAATCTTCATAAAATCTCGACGGTTTATCAAGACATCGACGCCCTTCTCGATGATCCGACCCTCGAAATTCTCGACATCGCGATCCCCCCTCAACATCAGCCGGAACTCATCCTCGCTGCCTGCCAACGGGGCATCGTAAAAGGTATCCTGGCCCAAAAACCTCTTGCTTTAGACTTTGACACCTCGCGAGTCCTAGTCGAAGCCTGCGAGGCCGCTGGTATCGTCCTCGCTGTGAATCAAAATATGCGCTTTGACCCATCAGTGGTTGAAGCATCATCACTCCTCAGGGAAGGGCGATTGGGAGATCCGGTCTTCACCACCATCAACATGCGTGGCATCCCTCATTGGCAGCCGTGGCAGGCCGAGCTCGAATCCGCCACGCTCAAGATCATGTCTATTCATCACTTCGACTGCCTTCGCCATTGGCACGGTGATCCGGAAGCGATCTATTGCAGCACCCGCACCGACCCACGCACTACCTTTCCCCACCACGATGGCATTTGCACCAGCATTCTCGAATATGCCAATGGCTTCCGGGCCACTATTATCGATGACGTGTGGACCGGACCGGCACAAGAAGGCTGCCCGTCCGATATCGATATCGAATTTCGTATCGAGGGAACCAAAGGTCTCGCCATTGGTAAAATCGGTTGGTGTCAGGATCCTTACACAAGTCCATCCACTCTCCGCCATGCCGCGATTGGGGATTCCGGGTTCGTTACATCTGATCTTAAGGGAAGTTGGTTTCCCGACGCATTCGGCGGCGTAATGTTAGACCTCATAAATGCTCTTCAAAACGATTCACAACTCACTCTTTGCGGTCGAGATAATCTGAAAACCATTGCCTTGGTCGAAGCAGCAGTCATCAGCTCCACCGAGAAACGACGTATTCTTCTCGACGAAATTTTTCACTCTTAAAAGCTTCTCTACATGAAACTTGGAATTATCAACAGCGCCTTCAGTCAAGCTGGAGTCGACACCATCACCGGACTTGAGCACATCGCACGAATCGGCTTCGACTCGGTCGATATCTTCACCGAGCCAACTAGGATTTCGGCTGATGAAGTCTCGGCAATTACGAAAACCTGCGAAGTCAGGAATCTTCCAATCCTTTCTCTTCCCGTCGTTGCAATCGGACTGATCGATTTTAACGATCCCGTCCGTGAATATCACATTTCCCGTTGTAAGGAGTTCATCGACCTCGCCGCCCATTGGGGTGCCAGCAACATCCTCCTCGTGCTTGGCGAATACCTATGGCAACGGGAAGTGATTCCTCCGGAGGAACAGTGGCGCTGGGGCCTGGAGTCCTGTCGAGTTCTGGGTGATTATGCCGATAGCAAAGGAGTTGATATTGCTCTCGAACTCGAACCTTTTCGTCTCAGCCTTCTGAGCAGTATCGATGAAATGTCACGCTTTGTTCGCGAATGTGACCACCAGCGTGTCAGAGCCAATATTGACATTTCCCACCTCGTCCTCGCCGATAACGGTCCCGAAGAAGTTTGCAAACTCAAAGATCAGGCCATACACGTACACATCAGTGACTGTGATGGAAAAGTCCACGGTGACCTTCCCCCAGGCCGGGGGATTGTTAAATTCGCACCTTACTTGCAGGCGATCAAAGAACTAAGCATCGATGGAGCCATCTCCATCGAACTGGAATATTCTCCCGATCCAAACCGTATCGTCGAATGGGTTGAGGAAGCTTACACGCAAACAGCCCGCCTCATGGATCAAGTTGGTCTTAGAGAATAGTCACACAGAAATCATGTCCACCACCACCAAACCAACGGATCAGGTCGCCTTTCCCGACCCGTCGGTTTACTTGTTGAACCACAAAAATTCTCAAATAGCGATAAAGGCCGGACTGGCTGAGGCCGAGTGGTATCAAAGCCCGGTTCCCCGTGCGAAGATGCGCAAATTACTCGTTCGCCGCGATGGCCTCGCACTGCGTGACACATTAATATGGTTTAGCCTGATCTTCTCACTTGCCGCAGCAACCATTAGTCTTTGGGGGACATGGTGGATCATCGCGCCTTACCTGATTTATGCCGCTCTCTTTGCTGGAAGTGCCGACGCCCGCTGGCACGAAAGTCTGCATGGCACTGCCTTCAAAACCGATTGGATGAACAGCGCTCTTTACGAGATCGCCTCTTTCATGGTGCTTCGCGAATCAACAGTTTGGCGATGGTCCCACACTCGGCATCACAGCGACACCATTATCGTGGGCCGCGATCCCGAGATTGCAGCACCTCGGCCTCCTGACATCACAGGTATGCTCCTCGGCTGCTTCGCCATCAAACGCTACCCCAAATACTTTGGTAATCTTCTCCACCATGCCCGTGGTCAACTTGGTGAGCGAGAGCGTGAGTTTATTCCAGACGATGAACATCCAAAAGTCTTTCGGACCGCCCGCATTCATCTTGCACTTTACCTTCTTGTAATTGTCATCGCTCTCGCTTCCCGAAGTATCCTCCCCCTCCTCCTCGTCGGGCTCCCAAACCTCTTCGGCACATGGTTGATGTCGCTTTACGGGCTCACCCAACACACCGGCCTTGCCGAAAATGTTCTCGATCACCGGCTCAACTCACGAACCTTCCTCACCAACATCGTAAACCGGTTCCTTTATCTCAATATGAACTACCATGTTGAGCACCATATGTTCCCCCTCGTTCCCTATTACAATCTCCCCAGCCTTCATGAAATTATAAAAGAGGATTGCCCCGCTCCTTACCCGAGCCTGTGGGCCTGCTGGAAAGAAATCATTCCAACAGTCGCCCGACAAACCGAACAACCAGGACACCATGTCAGAAGGGCTCTGCCTACCAACGCCGGCCGCGAACAGAAGCACGCCATCAGACCACCATCTCCTGCAAACGCCGAGGGTTGGTTCGAAATCTGCGCCTCATCAGCCTTGGAAAGCTCCGAGGTCATCCGCGTCGATTGCAACAACCAAACCTACGCGATCTATCGAGACAGTGAAGGAGAACTCTTTGCAACCGATGGCATTTGCACTCATGGAAAAACCCATCTCGCCGACGGATTCGTCATCGAAAAAATGATTGAGTGCCCGAAACACAACGGGCGCTTTAACCTCCAGGACGGAAGTCCGGCACGCCGCCCCGCTTGCAAAGCACTACATACCCATGAAGTGAACGAAGCCAACGGTCGAATCAAATTCCGCCCTTCATGATTTTTGAAATTCTATTTCGAAGCAGCTCTAAGAACCGGCGCAAGAAACTTGAAGAGTTCCTCTCCAGAAATTGTGTAAGCCTCATAACTCGAGTGCCCACAACCAGGGATTAGCAAATGCCTGTGCTTGATCCCCAACGATTTCAAATACTTTGAGTAAGCAACATTGCCCTCCCAATTAAAATCCTTGCTGGTATCTCCGCTATAGAGCAGCAGCTTTATCGGTCTTTCCTCCTTCTTTTCCACATATTTCCTTGCCAGCGTGTAGGCATCATCTCCGGGCGAAAACTGCCTATCCTCGCTCTCCTTGCCAGCCTCCCGACTGATTCGCAACTCCGTCGCAAGCCCCGCGGAACCAGCCGAAGCGGCCACAAAGATCTCCGGATAACGGAAAGCAGTGCGCAGCGTTCCACGACCGCCTTGCGAATATCCTTCAAGGATCCGCCCCTTTCGTCTGGCGATCGTGCGATACGTTTTATCTATATGGGGAATGAGCTCTTTGGCAAAAGCGGAATTCCCCTTTGTCCCGACTTCCTTGCCCAAACTCCTGATGGGAGTTGGATAATCATAGTGACTTACCGGGCCACCGTTCACGAAAACATAAATCGTAGGTGGAATGATCTCCTTCTCGATTGCCTCATTCACAAAGCCTGCCATTCGGAGAAGCTTTGATTCACTTCCCGGACGACCACCGTGCAAAAGATACACCACGGGGAAACGTTGATCCTTCTCAATTTCATAAACCTCGGGCAGGAGGATATTGTAGCCCACTGCTGCCTTGTTCAACTTGCTCTCGAAGGTCCCATGTTTGACCCGCTCTTTCTCATACTTGGCCGGCAGCAGATTATTCCAACGAAATGGGGGCTGCTTCTTTTTGCCGGGCTTTTGCTGGGCATGGAGAGACACGCATGAAAGAGCCAATGTCAGCACAATAATTTTCATCAAGTGAACAAATGACAGGATCACCAAATTCCCTCAAGTCAGATTGCTTTTAAGCACGCTATCGAGATTGAATGAATCCACAAACGGCATCAAGGATGTGGCCAAGGGCTTTGGTATAATTTTCAACTCAATAAGAAGCCAGGGGTTGTCCTCATTCTTCGCAGGCCGGATGATAAAAAGATTATCCCCCAGATTCAGTCCCTTACCGACCACCAAGGCATCGTCCTAGATATTTGGGCCATCGCACTCGAGCAGCTTAAAGCTCTCCTTGGTTCCCTCCAAAAAAAAAGACTACCGAAATGGGCAGTCTCAAGAGCAAAGTGGTCGGGGAGACAGGATTCGAACCTGCGACATCTGGTTCCCAAAACCAGCGCTCTACCAAGCTGAGCTACTCCCCGTCACTTCGAGGGCGGGAAACTGTGTCAGACAGCGACATTTGGCAAGCCGAAATCACTGCCTTTCCCCAGAAAATATTCCCATCATGCTCAGCAACAGCACCAAAAGTCCCTTCCTTCCTCAAATCCGGCCTCCTCAGCCAGCTCTCTCACTTTGAATCGTCCTCCACTCACTCCCACCGCGGAAAGCAAAATCGCATCCGGCCAGCGCCGTCCAAATTCCTCCGGGCCGGCAATCGGAGCCCCCTGACACGTACTCCCAATCCGCTTCGGACTAACCTCAAAATAGCCATGGACTTCAATTCCTCGAGAGATCAATTCCCGCCCAAGCACCTTTCCAATTGGCCCGGCACCCGAAATCACGACTCCTTTCTCTTTAATCTCCGGCAAGCGAGTTAAAGCGTCCGCTTTCAGGGCGAGCATCATTTTGTGCTCAAAACGCGGGTCACTTCGAGTCAGCCGATCCGGCCGATCATTCCAATGATAGAGTAGGTCCGAAACCTTCCCGAATCGCGCTCCATATTCCAGCAAGCGCAGCCAAAGGTCATAGTCCTCCGCAAAACCGTTCCGCAGATAACCACCAACCTCTTCAAACAAAGACTTCGCCATCACAACTGTGGGCTGCACCACTGGGCTTTCCACAAATCGTTCCCGTGAAACTTTTTCGGGCGTATTCAAACCATTCACCCAATCCACATACCTCTGCATTCCTTCACCCAAGGCTCCTTCGACTATGATCCCACAACTCACTACCTCGCACTCGCCGCCTTCCAATAGAGCAACCTGCTTCGCAATTCTTGTCGGATCACATCGATCATCCGCATCCATTCTCGCCATCCATTTCCCACGGCTCCCTTGAGCCGCCAAATCAAGCGCATCGAGCAACCTTGGTTCACCCCCCAAATCAATCACCCTCAACCGTGGATCTGACCGATCCAAGAACTCCCGTCGCACTTTTTCAGGACAACCATTCAACACCGCCAGGATCTCAAGATCAGGATAGGTCTGCTCCAACAAGTCGCCAAGAGCAAGCCCTGCATGAAAGACTGCCGGCCCCACCGGAAAAACCACTGATACCAAATTATTCATCTAGTAACCTCCGGCCGCGCTTACCCCGCCCTGCTCATCGACCATGAGCGTCAACGGCCGTCAACACACCTCACAATCGTAATCCATCTGGCTCCCATAATCCTCGGGCGCAACTGCTGCGATAGCAAACCACTCGCCGCAGGAAGGGCATTGGACTTCATCGTCGTTCATGATTGAAAGCGTCGCCTCCAAGTCAAGAATCAGCAACCGTTACTTTTTTTAACCTCGAAACCGATATCCAACCCCACGAACAGTTTCAATCAACTCACCTCCGCTTTCGATCTTCTTCCGCAACATGTGTATGTGCTGATCTAGCGTCCTAGAATCCGGAAAATAATCCATTCCCCAGCAACGGTCCAAAAACTCGTTTCGCGACACCGGCAAACTTCGTCTCTCCTCAAGTAGTAAAAGCATCTTCACCTCGCGCAAGGTCAATTCGATTCCCCTCCCTCCCTGCTCGGCCCGCAATTCATCAGGCCAAATCACAACATCGGACATTTGAATCTTCCGACTTCCCTTTTCCGGATAGGCACGGCGTAAAGCCGATCTAATTCGAGCCATCACCTCTCCCGTCGTGAAGGGCTTCCGGATAAAGTCATCCGCCCCCAATTCAAGCCCGGCAACGATATCTTTCTCCTCGTTTTTAGCAGAAAGAAACAAAATTGGAGTTCGAGAATCCTTTTCACGCAACCTCCGACACACCTCGTATCCATCCATCCCCGGCATCATAATATCGAGACAAACCAAATTAGGGTGCACCTCATCCCAAAGCTTCAATGCCATCTCACCGCCACTTGCTTCCACCACCTCGAACCCCTCCATTCGCAAAAGCTCCCCCAAGGCTTCAAGGGTCATCGGGTCATCTTCAGTCAGGAGAATTTTCATGTCGTTTTCAGGGGGATCAATAATTCAAAAATAGTCATCTGCGGATCATCAACTAGGGAAAGACTTCCACCCAGCGACCCCGCCAAGTCACGGGAAATTGAAAGGCCCAATCCGGTTCCGCTCACCCCTTCCTTTGTAGAATCAGAAACGCGTTCGAAGGGCTTGAAAATTTTAGCCCGCCGGTCGCGGGGAATCCCATCTCCAAGATCACAAACCCTTACCCTCAATGCCTTATCGCTCCGAGAAACAGAAACTGAAAGCCACTCACCACTTGAGGCATACTTCTCAACATTTGAGATCAAATTCCAGACGATCTGCGATAGAGCATCTGCGTTAATTTGCTGTTGCCCGATCTCACCGGGACTCCATTCGGTCTCAATTCCACGGCGTTCAAGCGCCGGGCGGAACTGGTCCAATACACCAAGAACAACTGCATCAGGATCGCAGGGAACCAAGCGATCTTGTCCTCCGTCACTAGACTTGCGCGAGTGAGTCAGAACATTCGTCACCAATCGCCCCAGCCTTGAAACCTCCTCACTCACCTTCTCCAACCGACGACCAGCAATCTCAGGTTGGGATCGCAACGACCTTGATGCCAGCTCCAGATTCAAAGTCATATTAGTCAAGGGAGTTCCCAATTCATGAGAAACCCGGTTCACAAAAGAAACCCTTTGCTCGGACTCGTGCCACATCCTCTGCTGGGAAAAAAATAGGCCAAGGCCAACCCCGCCAATCACGGCCGCCAACCCAATTGCACCGAACATCGTAGCCCACTCAAATTCCTGCTTCTCAGTTCTGCGGTCCCAAGCCCGGACCGCATACTTTCCGTCCCCGGTCTCTGCCGTCGCCATTCGCCCGTCCAATCCCTCTCCGGCCAATCGCTTCCCGTTGTAAACAGCTTCCACTATTGAACCACCCATCGCAATCCGTTCGAAATCCCTCTGAAGCTGAAACCCAACGTCGTTCATCATCGTGGCCTCTTCCAACCAGCCTTCCACCAAATACAAAACCACCACACCTTGAAGCGGAGAAAACCACCACCCATAGAATGATTGTTCCTGATTGTCGATCCGACCTGATTCCCCAAAGGTTACCTCCTTACAAAGACCCTCCGGAACCACGATCGCTCGCTCCGTAATAAGCGGAATTTTTCCACCTTCCACCACCACTTCGGCAGGTGACCTCGAGCCCACCCGCCCCAGTAAAATCCATTCCCGGCCCGGCCTTCCCTCTTGAAAAAGGAAAGCCCCACGGACTCCGGGTAGCGAGGAGATTTTCTCTTCGATCTCCTCAGCCATCGGCTTCGCAGCTTCGTAAGAAATCTCTTCAAGCGCGTTTTCCCTCTTCGATTTCCAGTCCACCAAAAGCGACGCGACTTTGGTCGAAAGCTCTTTAAGCACCTGCCGGTCAACAGACGTCACCCGCGTGGTTGAATGTCTCGCCAGAACCCCGCCAGCCAGCAGGACCACGAGGGAGACCAGCAATGTGAGCACGAGACTGAGGTAGATTTTTCCCATCGAAGAATTTTACTTCTTCACTTCTACGACAGATGCCGTGACGAAAGCGAACCAAACCCGAGCCTCTTTATTTGTCTTTCGGGTAGCCGGGCTCGGCGAAATCGTTCCGATCATGCTAGGCTCTCCCCCTTTCAAACTGAAACTGGATTGTAATTTCTGTTCCTCAAATCGAGGCATATTCGCCTCAGACAACCCCTGACCCCATAAATCAGGGGCCTTCAAAGCGAGATGAGTCGCCGCAAACCTTAACAAAACCAATCCGACTTCAGCACCTAAAGTCGCCTCGACTTCGAGGGAATCTCCCAGTTTCAAGGTTACAAAGGCTGAAGGAGTGGCCGGAGTTACCGGGAAGTTCCCTTCATGCCAGCCTGCTCCCTTTTTGGCCTTAGCCACAGACTCTGCCAGACTGGCATTTTCCACATCCGGAGACTGTTCCAGATATCCACCAAGTTGATTAGGAAGCTTGGGCGGCTCAAACTGAGTGGGGAACATAAATTCACTCGCATGATCTACCGTGGCTTTTTGCCCGGTGAGCGACCTAATTGCCAATAGCTTCTCTTGCCTAACTTCTCCCTTTTCCAAACCGGTCACCATTCGAGAATACAATTCACGGTCGGTGAGCGAGTCACGTTGACTCTGCGCCCCTTCCCCTTCTGGAAGCGAGAACACCTCGTAAACTACTTGAATCAACTTTGGCGGCTCTTCTCCCTGGGCTGCCAGAGGCATCGCTCCAGAAATTAAAATCCCGCCAATCACTGCTACTATTTTCACTTTCATCGCTTACTTAGTGATAGAGGGTTCGTTGCTCAAATCTGTCGTAGTAATAAAAGCGAAGCTTACCAACTCCGGTCCTTCTTCGGGCTGCAACTCTGCTGGTGCACTTACTGTTCCCAGATAAAATGCCTGTCCTGATTGGGTCTCAACTGCAGTGCGAATTTCGGGAACCGAAAACCGAGGCATTTCCACTTTGGATAGCCCTTGTCCGTAGCTGTCTTTCTGAATGAGCACAGTGCGAACCGGAGCCACTCGCAGATCAACTTGGCCACTTTCCTTCACCACAGCCTCAACTTCGAGAGATTCTCCAAGAATCCTCTTTTTGTAAGCAGCCGGCGTCGCAGGAGTCGCTGGGAAAATTGTGACCTCCTTACCGTCCGCCCCTTTTCTTTTTGAAGCTCCGATCACTTGATTGGGCAGCTCGGGAGGCTCAAACTCCAGAGGATAGGTGTATTCCTCGGCCTGACTTGTCACCATCGACTGCCCTGAAATCCCCCGCACGGTAAGAAAGCTCTCCAGCTTCACCTTCTCCTCCTTCAAGCCAGCGAGCAACCGGCCATAAAATTCCGTATCCGCCAGGCCAGCCCTTTGCAATGCTGCTGCCTCGCTCAAAGGCAAAGTAAAAACCTCATAGACTACTTTCACCGGCAATGGCTTCACCGGCATTGGCACCGCTGGCTCGGGTGTTTTTGGTTTGCTCTCCTGGGCGAACATTGTCGTGGGCATCCCGAGCAATACCACCCCGAGTGTCAGCCCACAAAATCCTTGCTTATTCATACATTTACCAATCTGCCCCAGAGGAGATCGGGCAGTGTCAAAACCCTGTCAAAAGATTCACTCTTTTTCCTGCCCGGTCAACGTCACAAAGGCCAACCAAACCATCTTTGCTCTGGCTATTTGCATTTGCTTCGGCAGAGAAACAGTTCCCACCAGAGCCGGTTTTCCAAGAGTGACCTCAAACTCTGAACGCAGGCTCTGAACCAAAAACGGGGCATCTCAATTTGCGCCATCCCCCATCCAAAAGCGTCAAAAGCAGTCAACCCAACTTTGGTTGGGCAAACCCTCAAACGATATGACACTCCCACCCGATTGACCATAATTTCTAGAGTCTGACCCAGATTTTTAGTGTCGTAGGCAGTCACATCAGGGCGGGTCAGAAACGGAGAAGGCACAACAAAAAGACCAGCATACGATCCCATGAAGGAGGAGAGGCTTCCTTCATACTCTGTCGGAAAAATAAACTCCTCAACCGACTCCGATTCGCTTTTTAAGCATGATCGCTTAAGAGGCCATTAGACGGCCCGGCAGAGCAGCCTATTCACTCGTTTTCCAACCAATAGCGCAGGCGAATAAAATCAACCTCCCTCCATCTTTTGGCGATATTGGTTCCGAGCATAATCGAATCCTCAAAATGATTGGCAACTCACTACTGCCGCATCGAAAATCAGCACCCCACACATTCACTTACAAAAGCTCTCTCGATGCTTCCCATTGAGGGAATGATCATGCCCTATGATCAGTCCATCTTAAGCCTTCGCAAAAGACTCAATACCCACCACCAAAAGTTCCGCTTTGATACCTTTTGCGGTAGGCTCCGGGAGTCAGTCCGGTCTCCCTTTTAAAAAGCCGCCCAAATTGTCCCTGATCATAAAAACCACACTCGAGCGCTACATCTCCAAGCCTCCCCCTCCCCCGCGTCAGAATCGTTCGGGCAGCATTGACCCGGGAGCGCAAAACAAATTGCATCGGAGCAATGCCGAACAACTTCCGAAAGCGGCGGTTCAACTGACTGACCGACAAGTCCACAAGCGCCGCCAATTCCTCCGCACTGATGGGTTCCGCAAAGTTCTCAAGAACATACTCTACCACCGGAGCAAGCCCCTCATAACTCTCCTTCAATTGCCCTGCGCTCTCCAAGGGTCTCATCACTCCAGCCAGACCGACAACCACTCCAGCGTGCCCCAACAATGGAATCTTCGTCGAGACGAACCAGCGTTGCGCCCCCAAATAGTCATAGACCAACCAGATCTGCTCCGGAATCGGCTCTCCCCCCTCCATGACCCGCCTATCCTCTTCGCGATAGGCCGAAGCCATCTGGGGCGGATGGATATCAAAATCTGTTTTGCCAATCATCTCATCCGGATCCTCAAAACCATTTCTCCGAGCAGAGGCCAGATTCACCATCATAAATTCCCCCTCCCCATTTTTCAGGTAAAGGTGGGCATCCGGCAGCCAATCAAACAGTCCCAGAACCTGTGCCACCGATCCCAAACCTTCCAAAAACTTTTCCTGCACACCCTTCACCGTCATGCGCGGATGATACAAAACCTTCAAAACTTCATCCAAGACAAAACAGCTTTGGGTCGATAGCTTATCAAAACTCTCTTCTTTTCATGCCACGCGCTTTCCTTCTCATCATTCTCGCTCTGCCTTCCCTCACCCAGGCAGCCGGGACAATTAGCTACAACCGGGACATCCGCCCCATTCTCTCGAACAACTGCTTCTTCTGTCATGGATTTGACGAGAAGAAGCGCGAAGCTGACCTGCGACTCGATACCTTTGAAGGAGCAACCGAGTTCAATGCTATCGTTCCCGGTAAGCCCGAAAAGTCGGAACTGATCAAACGCATCTTCACCAAAGATGCAGATGATCACATGCCTCCGGTCGATACCGTTTACCGCCTCACTCAAAAGGAGAAGGAAATCCTGCGCCTTTGGATCAAGCAAGGAGCCTATTACGAAGATCACTGGGCCTTCCAAAAACTGACCCGCCCCAAGATCCCCGGCAATGATACGAACCCGATCGATTCATTTCTCAAACGCACCTGGAATGAGAAAGGAGTTGAGCCTGTCAACAAAGCTTCCCCACGCGTCCTGCTACGGAGACTTTCTTACGACCTTCGAGGTATCCCGCCCAGCTACGAAGAAGTCACGGTATTCCAAAAAGATCCCTCTCAGAAAAACTATCTCAGCTTCGTTGATCGCTGGACACAGTCACTCGAGCACGCCGAACATCAAGCCATACGCTGGCTCGATCTCGTCCGCCACGCCGACTCCAATGGCATGGTTTCCGATGAACCCATTGCAACTGGCCCCTTCCGAAAATACGTCATTGAAGCTTTCCGGAAAAACATGGGCTTTGATCAGTTTACCCGTGAACAACTCGCAGGTGATCTCCTTCCTGACCGGAACGATCGCACTCTGACCGCCTCCGCTTACAACCGACTCGTTAAAACCAACTGCGAGGCCGGCGTCATCGAAAAAGAAGCTCTCTACGCGCTAAAGGGCGAACACGTTCGAGCACTTGGCACGGTCTGGCTCGGCCTGACTACCGGATGCGCCGAGTGCCACGATCACAAATATGATCCCATCCTCGCAAAGGATTACTACTCCCTCGCGGCCTTCTTTGATCCACTCATCGAAGCCGGCGTCTACGAACCCGGAGACCGAAGAGTTCCACTTCACTACATCCACGAAGAGGCCGCCAAATCTTCAATAGAAAACGAGCTAACCACCCGAATCGACACCATCCGGAAGGAACTTTACTCCGCTCCCATCGAGCCGAATTCTTTAAAAAACTGGTCCGACGAAGTACTCAAACAAGAAGTAGAAGCCAAAGGCACCAAAGCGAAGGTCGATTGGATTTGGTTTCCGGCCACTCTCCCAGTGGCACATATTACAAGAGGCGACTTCACTCAAAATGAAACCGGTCGTGAAATTATTGCGGGATCCGGCGAAATCAAGCAACACATGTGCGTCGAAACCTTGGCATCGTCGGACTTTGGCAACAGCGAGGAATACTTCACGCACGTTACCATTGATCCTGAAAACAAGCCTGACTTTGTCGCTTTCCAAATCATCAACGGCGCCTATCGCCGTATGGGCTGGCACGACAGTTACTTCCGCACATTCTACTGGGGCCCCAAAGATCACCCTACTGCCAAGAAAGCCTTTCCAACCAAGCTCACACACATGGGCCCGCTACCCAAATCCGGCGAAGTCATTCGTCTCGTGGTTCCCAAAAGCAAGCTGGGAAAAGCAGCATACGTTCCCCAAGGGATGGCTTGGATTCAACAAGGAGGAAAAGTCACCTGGGGTGGTTCCGGATACCAAACCACCGCCCATCGTTTCTTCACCAACGAAATGGCCGAATCAACGTTCCGCTACTTCTGGGAACTACCGTTCAACCGCGACGACCGTAAAGATTTCCCAACTCTCCTCCTCACATCCCTTAAAAAGTCACCTTCCTCCCGGCGAGCCATTCACCAAACCGTCATCGAGATGGCCTTTCGTGAATACCAAAATCCGAAACTCACGGCTCAACTCCACGAACTTTACCGTCAAATATACCTTCACCGTCAGGGAGCTACTGAAACCCTCGTCAGCAAGGAAGGCCCTCCCAAGAAAACCCACGTTCTCAAACGTGGCAACTTTATGGACGAATCCGGTCCGGTCGCCACACCAGCCATCCCCGAAATTTTCGGGAAACTCGAATCAGTAAATCCCACCCGCCTCGACCTCGCCAATTGGATTGTCTCAAAAAACAATCCACTCACCGCCCGAGTCTTCGTCAATCGGCTCTGGCATCAGTATTTTGGCCGGGGCCTAAGCGAGACCCTGGAAGACTCCGGGAACCAAGGCGATTGGCCGTCCCACGTCGAACTCCTCGATTGGATGGCCGCCGAATTCCAGGAAGACTGGGATATTCGTAAAATGACCCGCCGTCTCGTCAGCTCCAAAGCCTACCAACTTTCGTCGATCCCCGGTTCTCTTCTCGCTCAAAACGATCCCACCAACCGTCTCCACGCCAGACAATCAAGGCACCGGCTTTCCGCCGAGCAAATCCGCGACTCGGCCCTCCTCACTGCAAACCTCCTTAAGCTTACCGATGAAATTCCGAGCGACTCCTTCTTCCCCTACCAGCCAAAAAGCTATTGGGAAAAGTCGAACAAGGTCATGTTTGGTTCCCGGTATCAAATTTGGGAAACAAACGCAGGGCCGGAGCAATACCAACGCTCACTTTACACCTTCTGGAAGAGACAAAACCATCATCCTGCGCTCCTCGCCCTCGATGCACCCACCCGACAGGAATGCACCGCCCGGCGAGCCATCACCAATACCCCCGCCCAAGCTCTCGCATTACTCAATGATCCTCAGTTTGTGGAAGCAGCCCGTTGTCTGGCCACCCGGGTGATCAATCACGAAAAACCTATCGAGAAACTCTATCACCTCGCTCTCCAACGCAAACCGTCTAACAAAGAATCCGAAGAAATTAAAGCACTCCACAAAAAGCTCCTCGCCGAATTCAAAGCCAATCCAGAGGCCGCCAAATCTCTTCTCTCTATCGGACAATCCTCTTCGGGAGACCATGATCCGATCAGCCATGCCGCTTGGACCGCCACAGCACGCATCGTCCTCAACCTCCACGAATTTCTCACCCGAAGTTAAGCCATGACCATTCCACGCCGCGACTTTTTTGCCCGTTCCTCGACTGCCCTTCTTGGCACAGCTTTTGCCGATCTCCTCGCAAAGGACGGCATGGGTGAAGTCCTTCATCACGCTCCCAAAGCCAAGCAGGTCATCTACCTTTACATGGCTGGCGGCCCTTCTCAATTCGAGTCCTTCGACGACAAACCGAAGCTTCGCGAACTCAACGGAAAGCCCATCCCCGAGTCTTTGACCAAGGGAATCAAATTTGCCTTTCTCCAGCACTCGGCACTGAAGTGCTTTGGCACCGATGTAGGATTCACCCGGTGCGGAAAATCAGGCCAAATGATTTCCAACCTACTCCCGAATATTCAGAAAATCGCGGATGACATTTGTATCATTCGCACCCAACAAACGGACCAGGTGAACCACGACCCTGCCCACGCCTTTATGAATACCGGCACAGCCATCGCCGGACGGCCAAGCATGGGATCATGGGTGACATATGGACTTGGCCACCTTGCCAACGACCTCCCTTCATTTGTCGTGATGCGATCCGGTCCGGAAGGCCAACCTGTTCCACAAACCGCCTGGAACTCCGGATTCCTTCCCGGCAAACATACCGGTGTGGAGTTCTATTCTTCCGGCACACCCCTGAATTATCTCAAATCACCGGCCGGAGTCAGCAACACCACCCAAAGGGCTTCCCTGGACTCACTCAGAAAGCTCAATCAACTTCACGACACCAATGTCGCAGATCCCGAAATCGCGACCCGGATTTCGCAGTATGAACTCGCCTTCAAAATGCAATCCAGTGTTCCGAATTTGGCCGACTTCAGCTCTGAATCAACTGAAACGCGGAAACTTTACGGCGTAAGTGATAAGCCTGACGGATCCTTCGCTTCGAACTGCCTTATGGCCCGCCGCATGGCCGAGCGCGGAGTTCGCTTTGTCCAACTCTACCACACCGGGTGGGATCATCACGGCAACGTTGTCGGAGGCATGAAATCTCGCTGCAAGGATATCGACCAAGGCGCAGCCGTGCTCATCAGCGATCTCAAAAAACGTGGAATGCTCGATGACACTCTTGTCATCTGGGGCGGAGAATTTGGTCGCACCCCGATGTCACAGGGCAGCGGCAGGGATCACCACACCAAGTCCGGTTCCATGTTTATGGCTGGCGGCGGCATCCAGGGCGGGATCACTTATGGCGAAACCGATCCCTTCGGCTTCACTGCTGCCGTCGACCCCTTCCATGTTCACGACTTCCACGCAACCGCACTTCATTTACTGGGGGTTGATCACAAGCGACTCACCTATAAATACAAGGGCCGCAACTTCCGCCTTACCGACGTCCATGGCGAAGTCGTCAGGAAAATTCTCGCCTAATTCAGTCTGAAGCTAAAAGGGATGGCAACCTGGGTGGAAACTGCTTGCCCGGCGCTATTTTTTGCAGGGGTAAATCGATACCGAGTTGCGGCTTTCACCGCTGCCGCGTCGAGCGACGAACTTCCGCTGCTTGAAGTCACCCGGGTATTCGAAACCCGGCCAGATGTTGCCACGGTCACCAGAACGGTCACCTTTCCTTCGGTTCCCGAACGACGGGCCTTACTCGGATAAACAGGAGAACTTCGAGAGAGCACTTTCGCAGAGCTTGGCTTACTGGTAGCAGGTTTTGGCGAAGGAGTCGTCCTCTTTGCAGGCGTTGACTTGCGCACTACCTTGGTCTGGGGTTTCACCTTTGGCTTCTTTTCTTCTTCCCAAGGTTCGAAAGTTTCCTCGGACCAGGCTAAATCATCCATTTTCGGGACTTTTGCAATTTCCGGCATCGGGATGGCATCGGGTGACTCCACCTGTTGAATATCAAGTGCCATTGATGAGAGTGGAGGCACCGAGACGCTCGGCGAAGGCTCGTGAGCTTCGGTCACCTCTTCCACCTCCTCGGTTTTCTCAATCTCTTCCGAATTCACCACGACAGGTTCACCCGGCACAACAATTTGGAGAGCTGTTGCGAGCGAGACTGATACGAAGGCCAACAAGCCCAAAAGACCGCCCACAATGAAGACCGACCCAACCGACGAAAGTAAAAGCTCCCGACGACAGGGCAATTTCATTTCCAGAGGTGGACGTTGTATTTTCATGAATCTTCGGCTCTCTTCCTATCTTGAAAACCACTAGACTAGGTTTGTAACGTTGATTGATCTCCTCCATTTTCAATGAAAATCAAACTCATATCTTTCAGAAACTGAAATGCGAAACTCACCGAAGAGTCCGAGCGATAGATTTCACCCCATTGTTTTATTTTGGTTTCTATCTCCAAAACACTCGAAATCAAAGAGAAGCAAAAGTGGCTAAATAGTTCTCAACCAAGTAAAAGCATGACGACATTGCCTCCGGTTCAGAGCCAGCTTTTTCTATAAAACGTCATTTTATTCGATCAATTATTTCGAGCCCAACCCTCGGAGCATAAATCACCCCCTTCGAGCCCAAGCCATTGACCATCCACCCTTTGCCCTCTTGAAATCGCACTACCGGCTTACTGCGATCGACAATAGGCCGAATTCCAGCAACGTGATCGATCACTTCATAGTCTCGATCAGTAAAGGTTTGCAAAATAGCTTCCACCTTTCCCCGCCCCTCTCCTGTTGGCCCGGATTCCAATTGGTCCCAATCATAAGTGGCTCCAACTCGATAAAGCTCTTTGCCAAGGGGAATGACCCACCCAGCTCGATTCAAAATTCGTCTCTCTTCCCATCCCGGTATCCGAACGGTGAGAACCTCTCCTTTCGCGCTACGATGTTCGACTTCAGGAAAGTCACCCCGAATGAGCCCAGCTGCTCCAGCGCACCAAATCTGAGAGCCTCCCAGCGGGGTATTTTGCCACTCTCCCCCGTTCTTTAAAAACTCCTCGCGGGCCACCTGCAAAAACCTTGGACAATCCAACCATCCTCCTCCACTCCAAAGAACACCCTCATTAGTAACTTCGACGACCCACGGATGCACAAGCCCACGCTTGCGTTCAAACTTTGCCCGATCTTTCTCATCAAACCATAGCCGCATAATCGGCACGGAATGAAACAGACAGTCACCGAGGCTTTGATAAAACGGGAGGGCAATTTTCCAGGACGCAGCAACTTCCCAACTCGGTTCGAAATTCCGGCCTGCAACCGGATTGACCAGACCCGCCGCCACATGAGAGCTCCCCTCACGCCCGTCGTCGATGACCCGAACCTCAATTCCGGCACGCTGGAGTTGCAAGGCCACACAAGCTCCCGCAAGCCCAAACCCGATGACCTCCACCATGCCCGTTTAAAGTTGGGTGTTCAGAGCTGCGATTACTCCGCGAGCTTTTTTCCTAGCCGATTCAAGATCTTCCGCACGCCCCAAACCAACTGCCATGCGACGGATGCCTTCCCGATTCATCGTAAGCTGAGTGGCTCGAGCGGTCGGAGTAATGGTAACGAGGCCTTCAGCCTCAATCTCCGCCAGCGTGCCGGTGGCAATCGCTTCGACTTCCGGAACAACAAGATCCGGCTTTTCCTCCTCGATGATCCGACGAAGCGACTCCCCATCCAACATCGAAAAAACATGGCTTCGGTCTGCCACCTGCATCGCTGGAGCATTCGCATAGGCGTCGCAAGCGATTACCTCCACGCCGTAGCGTTGGAGTTCAATCACAACTTCCTTGCCCAGCTCTCCCGAGCCGCAAAGGAGGACTTTTTTTGCCATTTTTGTGAAAGGAGTTCCAATCGTTGACATGGCGACAGTCAAAACCACCGGACTTAATCTGAAAAGCGGGAACCGCCATGGAAATCGCAGAAATCACTCTTCCACAGAGTAACACCCCAGCACCGCACTCACCATGGCCTGACCACTTGTAACCTCGTCGTGGAAAATGTGGTGCACTCCACCCTTCTGGAGCAATTCGACCCCATTGGAAAACTTCGCTCGCGCAAATGTCACAATTTCAGGGTTAATATTCCGCGCCGCACGAATGCCCTCGAGAGCCAGCTTTGACTCCGGGAAAGTAAACGCCAGAGCCCGTGCCTCCTTGATCCGGGCAAGCTCCATGGTCTGGGAATTGGTGGCATCAGCAAAAAGCACCTGCACCCCGCGTTTATGAAGATCCCGCACAGTCGCAGCGTTCATCTCAATCACGACAACCGGAACTGAAAGCCGGTTCATCTCTTCGTGCAGGGCCTGACCCACCGGACCATAGCCACAAATGACGACGTGATCACGAAGAACACCGACTTGCGCGCCGTCCCTGAGTTCAGCGCTCCGTTCGCGGCTCTGAAAAAGAGGCCACTTCTCGAGCTTCCTGGAAAACGGCATTGAACTCCTCATCAAAGTTGGCACCAAGGCCATCGAAATCGCAGTGCTTGCCAAAAGAACCTGTCCAATTTCGGCCGAAAGTCCGCCCAGTTCAGCCGCCCGATTCAAGAGCACCAGCGAAAACTCCCCGCTACTCGAAAGCGCGGCCCCAGCGATCAGAGCTTGTCGCAAACGAAGGCCCATCCGCTTTGCGATGGCAGCGACAATCGCGCCCTTGATTAATAGAACCCCCAACACCCCAAGACCGATCACCCAAGCCGAATCCCACACGGCGTTGAGATCGATCAGCAAGCCCACCGAGACAAAGAAAACGGTCAAAAACAGGTCCTTAAATGGAAGCACATCAGCCAAAACCTTGTGCGAATAGATCGACTCACTCACCACCAAGCCACCAGCAAATGCCCCCAGTGCAAGGCTCAAGCCAAACCAATTGGCACCCCAGGCGATGATCGCACAAAGTCCCACCACCGTTACCGTAAAGAGCTCCCGGCTTCGCGAAGTCGCCACGGCATGAAGGAGATGCGGGACGACATAAAGGCTTAGGAACCAGCACAAACCTAGAAATAAAACGCCCTTCCCCAGTGCAAAGAAAACCGGGCCCATACCATCAGCGCCATCGCCAACCAATGACGGTAGGACTACCATAAAGAAGATGACCGCGAGATCTTGAAAAATTGCCACACCCAGCGCCATGCGAGATCCCGGCGAGTCTGGCTGACCCATGTCCTGAAAAGACTTGATGCTCACTGCGGTCGACGACAAGGCCATCGCAAATCCCACCACCAAAAGCACAGGCCCCGTGAGGCCAAAGCTCCAGCCCACTGCCATTCCCACCACCGTGGTTAAAAACATCTGCGCTCCGCCGCCACCGATTACTATTTTTTTGAGATGCATCAGCTCGCGAAGTGAAAACTCAATACCCAGAGTAAACATCAAAAGAACCACCCCAAGCTCTGAAAGAATAGAGATCGCGTCATCCGCAGAATCCCCAAGCCACCCAGTGGCTCCGGTATTAGCAAGGACCACACCACAAATAAAATATCCCACCAGCAAAGACTGCCGCGCCTTAACCAAAAGGAGCGAAACAGCAATCACACTCCCCAGAACCATCCCCAACAGAGCAACCACCGGGGCGACGTGATCAGCAGCAGCGATTATCATCTGCCCGCCATACTAGGGAGATATGCCTTCTTTCCAAGCGCCAGCGAAAGAAAACCGAGGGCTTGCCCTCAGCCAAAGAAATTCTATGGTTTTGAAAAGCGATGAAACTTCTTCTCACTCTATCTCTCGGCCTAGCCTCCTTCGCCGGGGCATTCACGATTCCAAAAGGAACGCACAATCTCGCTCAACTCGATGAAGTGCAAAAAAAAGCAACCAAGGCAAAGCAGCCCATCGCCTTTGTGATCGCAGAGAAAAAAATGGCCGCAACATGAGTGGATTGCCCGGGAGCCGTCAGTGTGTCGGCCAGCAAAGCAGTGCTCGGATTTTCAAAAAGCATTATTGTCGATGTCTCTGAAACCGCAGGTCTTCCTGAACTGATAAAGAATGCCTACCGCACGGGAGGCGCCTCCATTCCCATCGTGATCTTCACAGATCCGGGAGTGACCAAAATTTTCGGTAGATACGATCACCCCGCAATGAAGACCCAGAAATATGGAACAGTCTTCAAGCCTGCCCGCGATGGCGTGGCTAAAGCAAAAAAAGAAGGCACATTTGCCGACGGCGGAAAACCCGCAGTTATCACCAAAGTCGAAGGCGGTAAATTGGAGAGCTGGAAGAGCTCTGCAGGAACTGAAATCAAAGCCAAACTGGTCGGCATTGAGGACGATAAGATCTATCTTTTCGTCACTGAAGCCGGAAAATCAATCCGCGCCACCGCTGCCCAGCTCGATAAAACCAGCGTCGCGCGAGCTCGCAAGCAGGCCGGCTTAAAGTAGTCTCTTTGGAGAGCCAATCAACCCGACGGCATCTCTGCGAGATCGCGCGGCCCGGTCTATGTAGTCGCAGCCGCCCCCCCGGCGTTGGAGCCGTCATATGGGCGCAACTCCTGCACCTCCGGGGGAAAGAACTTCGCAAGATGCGATCGCCGCCACTCTTCCAAATATATGAGGGCATCGGGGTGTATCCCGCTAAGAATCGCCACCCGCTTCTTGATCTCAACAACACGAAAAGATTGATCAAGTCGTCGTAGCAGAAACAAGCCCAGAAGTGCCACAATTCCCCCAAAGGTTAAGCGTGCCTCTGGATCAAAAGGAGTGAGAACAATGAATGCGAGCGCACCCCCAATCATCCCCCATCCGGCCATGCCGAAAAGCTTCTGTTTTTTGAATGCCTTCCCGGCAAGACCATAGCTGATAGAAACTGATTTCCAAAGCCGGCGCAGTATCATTCCCGCAATCACGACAAGAAAGGGCAGAGCCAACCCTGAAACTACAAGGAACGGGACGACCTCGTTTCACCCCTTCCTGGGAATCAGACTCTGGAGGAGCGTAAGGATTCTCACTTGTCCGGCCTTCCTTCTCCACCCCGGTCATTCTCGGTCCATTGATCTTAATTCGCAAGGCCAACAAAATTGTCTCTACTAATCCTAAATCACAAAAAAGCACGGAAGGCCTTCCTCCCGTGCTTTGAAGATCAAGGTTACAACAACTACTTCACGGTCATGACGCCGCGCATGAGAACCGCGTGCCCCGGGAAAGTGCAGATAAAGTTGTATTCACCGGGCTCAGCAGGAGCATTAAATTCAAGAATCTCGGTCTGCCCCTTCTCCAACAACTTGGTCGCGTGAAGAATGCTGTCGGACTCAGGCAGGAATTGCTTCTTGAAGCCATCGGCACCGAGAGCAATCGCAGCCGCCGCAACAGCGTCAGCAGTTCCAGGTTTGGTAATCACGAGGTTGTGAGGCATGAAGTCAGGATTCACAAAAGTAAGCTTCACTTTCTTTCCTGCCTTTAATTCAACCTTCTTCACGTCGAATTGAATCTTCTCAACAATCGCATTCACGCGAATTTCGGTCAAAGAGGGAGCGTCTTTGACACCTCCGGGGATGACTTTCATCTCCTCTTCTTTCTCTATTTCCTGCGGTCCTTTAGCTGGATCGGCAGGCCCCCACCAATGTTGAACCACCTTGGCTCCCTGAACGACATGCGGGTCAGTCGACTTAAGGACAAGATCGAGAAGGTCGGTGTTACGCACATTGTGCTGCTGATGAACCCAGAGAGCTTCCAGCATGGGAATACCATCCTCTTTCTTAACTGGATCAAACTGCTTCACCCAAGCTTGGGTGGCTTTGGCCACCTCTGCGGTGTCGCGCTCACTGATCTCCACCCGGGTGCGGTGGCGGACATACATGTCGGGATGTTTGAAGTTATCCAGCAACTCGGTCATAGAAGCCCCATCGATTTTAACGGGCTTCTGAAGCGGCTTCTTGGTATTCACCATCCGGTAGATCCGACCGTGAACCTTGTCACGATTTGGGTCGCGCACGTTGTGCTGCATGTGCCCGATGATAACGTTGTGCCAATCGGCAACATAAAGAGCACCATCTGCGCCGAAGATTGCATCGGTCGGGCGAAAATTCCCGTCATCGCTGCGAAGAAGTTCGACTGCCGGAGTGCCCCAGACTTCTCCAAGCTTGTATTTCTTGTCCTCGAAGCCATCACGATGAAGATCGTAGTGCTTGAGTCCCAAATAGCCGATGGTGTTACAGAGAAGGAAGTTTTGCTGCATTTCATCCGGGAAGTTGGTTCCAGAAATGATCGCGTCGGCAGCCACCGGTCGAACCTCCTTGTTCACAAGAGGAAACATCTTAAAGCCGTCCCCATTGGGGCGAACCTGATAGGAGCGCCCTCCGGTGCCATCGTTGGCGTAAAGGTAGCCCCACTGATCAAAGCTGGTCCCATGTGGATTCGGGCTATTGCCAGCTACTAATGAAACAGTGTAGCGGCGTGGATCAAATCGATACATAGCAGATGAACCGGCCGTGAGTGAAGGTCCCCATGGTGTCTCGTGGTTGTGCTGAAGGAAAACTCCGCTCTGCCAGTAAATGCCGCCATCAGGCCCAAAAATGAGATTATTCGCCGCGTGGTGGGTATCAGACGATCCTATACCCTGCATAATGACATAACGGACATCAGCAACGTCGTCGCCGTCGGTATCCTTGAGGAAGATGATGTCCGGCTGACTGGTGACGATCACACCACCATTCCAAAATTCAAAACCAAGTGGATTATGAACCTTGGCGAATTCCTTCACCTTGTCAGCCTTACCGTCGTTATCGGTGTCTTCAAGAATTAGCAAAGAATCGTTCATCTCCTTAAGCGGCTCCCACTTCGGATAAGTAGCCCAAGCGGCAGCCCAGAGGCGACCTTTGCCATCCACCTGAAGCTGAACCGGATTCGCAAGCTCCGGGAACATCTCCTCATCAGCAAAAAGATTCACTTCGAAGCCATCGGGGACATGTATCTTCTTGATCCCATCTTCTCCGCTAAGATACTTAAGGTTCCCTTCCTTCGCTTTGCTTGAGCTGCGGGAGCCACCACCAACGTTAGAAATCACCGGAATCGCCTTTGGAGTATTAGCGTCATTTACCGAGTAGTCCTTGCCCTGCGCCTTTGCCCAGATGAGTGGATCACGATTAGCGGTCATGACATCAAGCATTTTAAGCTCGTGCTGAAGAACGACAGCGTTGGTCTGATCATCGACAAATTTCAGTCCGGAACGTCCGCCCCAAACATCATTTCCATCGGTCGCACGGTAGCGATTATGCCAGTGCCAGTTCTTGTCGAGAACAGCTTCGCGAAGCGGCTGCTGGCTTGGGGAAGCGGCAATCTCCTTTTTCAAAAGAGCCTTAGCCAAAACTTCACCGATGAGACGATTGCCATCCTCATTCAAGTGAATCCCATTCAGCGTCAACGGAGACTTGGCCGTCCCATAAAGCTTGATCGAGGGGTGGAAGAGATCGATGAAAGCAACTCCATTCTTATCTGCGGCTACTCGGGTCGCCTCTGTGATAGCGAGAAGGCGCTCGTTATTGGCTCGACCCGTCGGAAGATTCCGATCTCTCAAATTTTCGTGCCCGATTGGACTACAAAGAACAATGCGGGGAAAGCTCTCACCATTCGGCATCGCCTTACGAAATTCCGCGATCATTTTGGTGAGGTTTTGTTCATGGTCTTCGGGCTTGGTGTCGAAAGACTCATTGTAACCAAACATGGCGATAACTACGTCAGCTCCTACCTGCTGGAGATACTTTGGCATCGCAGTAAAGCCACGCGAACGAGGATACTTGTTCGGACGATCTCCGGTGAGGCTCATATTGCGGAACTTCAACTCCATCCCGGGAGCTGCAGACTGGATTAAAGTCTCTGTCCATCCATCATGCTGCATGCGGTCAGCAAGGCCATTTCCAATAATGGCGACGGTATCGCCTTTCTGAAATCTAAAGGGAGCAGGATCCCGGTAATCGGCTGGCACGCTGACCGTCTTGGCAACCTTTCCGTCGGCACCGATATAGGCAACATCGCCGCCCTTCTTCAGATCAAAGATCACTGCCGTCTCGGGCGCAGAAACATCCTTGTTTTGAAAGACCGACTTTTTCTTCGAATCAAGGAGAGTCAGCGTGAAGCCATCGAGGCGCTGCCCCAGATCACCCTCAACACGATTCCAAACCGAGATCGAATCAATTTTGGCTGACCTTCCGAGGTCAAGCTCCCACCAGGCATTTTTTTTGCCCTCCGAAGTGTGGGTTTGGCCACCCGAATTAAAGTCAGGCTTTTTATTACCGTCGATGGCACGTTCAGCACCCGCGTTATTCGAGGTGGTCGATTGGCTGGCTTTTCCAGAGCGGGCGATATTTTTGCCGCCTGCCATCACCTCGACTTCAGCGAGGGTCAACGTGCGGCCTCTGCCGGGCAGCTCAATCCGGACAAAGCGAGCCTCCTTTTGGGCGGAGGCCACGGTATTTAGGGCGAGTAATGGAAGAAGAAACTTCATAGATCGGACTGCCACTTACGGCAGAGTCTCCGACCTTATTTCAGGAAAGACCTGAGAGCAATCTGCAAAAGCTTCTGCCGATCAAGCCACCACATTCGTCAGCACCCCGATCCCATCGATCTCAATTTCCACCACATCCCCGGACTTCAGCGTAAAATCAGATCCCGGCACAAGTCCCGTCCCCGTCATCAATAACGCTCCATGGGAAAAATGAACTTCCCGGCAAAGATAATCCACCAATTCCTCAAGACTTCGTTTCAGTTGCCCCACATCAGTCCGATCGTCAAACATGAGCTCCCGCCCCCTCATGATCTTCAGTTTAATAAAGGCATCTTTTTTCAGCGCCTCCCTCCCCAGCAATAGACACGGCCCCACCGCGCAGCTCCCGTCATAGACCTTCGCCTGAGGAAGATAGAGCGGATTTTCCCCTTCAATCGAACGCGAACTCACATCGTTCCCCACCGTAAACCCGAAAATTTCGCCTCCCGCGTTAACCGCCAAGGTCAATTCCGGCTCCGGCACATCCCAAGTGGAATCCCCCCGCACCCGGATTTGCCCGCCATTCCCGACCGCCCGGCGCCCAATCGATTTAAAAAATAACTCAGGCCGTTCTGCTTCGTAAACCATATCGTAAAAAACATCTCCGCCCGCTTCCTCAGACTCCTCCATCCGCGCCGACTTCGAACGCAGATAGGTCACCCCCGCCGCCCAGATCTCAGTCTCATCAAGCACCGGCGGAAGCCCTCCCCGCTCTCCATTGGCCTCATCTCCCAATTGAACCTCGTCGATCAATCGCCGCACTTCCCCTTTTCCTGAACTAAAAAGCTTAGCGAGAAACTCGTCATCCACTCCGTAAGACTTCTCATCGATCTCCAACTCCAAACCTTGCCAGCTTCGAAACAATTTCATCTCCTCCATCTTGCCTCCAAGCGACCTTCACCAAAAGCCTAAACCTCGCCATGCACGATCCTTTCTCCCAATCCCAGCTCCTCGTCAACCGACGCCACTTCTTCGGAAAGTCCGCCTCCGGCATCGGTGTCGCCGCACTTGCCTCCATGCTGGGCGATAACCTAGGAGCCAGCACCCCTGCCAAGCCCGAGCCAAAGGCCAAGCGCATGATCTATCTCTTCCAATCCGGCGCTCCCTCCCCCCAAGACCTCTTCGACTACAAACCAAAACTTCAGGAACACCACGGCAAGGAACTCGGAGACTTCGTCGACCTCAACCAGCGAAAAACCGGGATGACCGCGGGCCAAAAATCCTTCCCCATTGCCGGAACCAAATACAAATTCAAAAAACACGGCAAGGCCGGCACCGAAATCTCCGAACTCCTCCCCCATATCTCCGGCGTCGCTGACGACATCTGTCTCATCAAATCGATGTACACCGAGGCCATCAATCACGACCCCGCCATTACCTTTTTCCAATCCGGGTCGCAAATCCCCGGGCGCCCCTCCATGGGAGCCTGGCTCAGCTACGGCCTCGGGTCAGAAAACAAAAACCTCCCGGACTTCGTCTCTATGGTTTCCCGTGGCACCGGGCGCCCCAATTGCCAACCCCTTTACGACCGACTTTGGGGGTCGGGCTTTCTCCCGACCAAACACGCCGGCGTCAAATTCATGTCCGTCGGCGACCCCGTCCTCTACCTGTCCAACCCCGCCGGCTACTCCGCCTCGGCCCGACGCAAGATGCTCGATGATCTCGCTGAGCTCAACGAAAAGAAGCTCGCCGAATTCTCCGACCCCGAAATCGACACCCGCATCCAGCAATACGAACTCGCCTATCGCATGCAGACCTCGGTCCCCGAGCTCACCGACATCTCGGATGAGCCCGAATCGGTTCTCAACATGTATGGTCCCGAGGTCAAAAAACGCGGCACCTACGCATACAACTGCCTCATGGCGCGCCGTCTTGCCGAGCGCGACGTTCGCTTCATACAACTTTACCACATGGGTTGGGATCAACACTTCACCCTCCCTAAACAAATTTCCGGCCAGTGCTACGATGCCGACCAACCCACCGCCGCTCTCATCAAGGACCTCAAAATGCGAGGACTCCTCGATGACACCCTCGTCGTCTGGGGAGGAGAATTTGGACGAACCTCATACTGTCAGGGCAAACTCACTCGCGAAAACTACGGCCGCGATCACCACCCTCGTTGTTTCTCTCTCTGGGCCGCTGGCGGCGGCATCAAACCTGGCACTACCTTCGGCCAAACCGACGATTTCTGCTATAACCTCGTCGATAAAAACGGAGCACCCATTGAAGCCCACCCCACCAAGCATCACAAGGAGGCCGTCCACGTCCACGACCTCCACGCCACCCTCCTCCACCAACTTGGCATTGATCATACCAAGCTCACCTACAAATTCCAGGGCCGCCAATACCGACTCACCGATGTGCACGGACACGTCGTCAAAAACATTCTATCTTAACCGCACGCCATCACAACACCACTCAACCTCGGCGATCACCTCATGACAAAACGTCTCCTTCTCCTCCTCGCTCTCGTCACCACCCTCGGCGCTGAAGAGCAAATCAGCTATAACAAGCACATCCGCCCCATCCTCTCGGAGAATTGTTTCTACTGCCACGGGCAGGACCCAAAAACCCGTGAAGCCGACGTCGCCCTCCACCTCGCCGAGTTCGCTTACAAAGAGCACAAGGGAACCACCCCCATCGTCCCCGGAAACAGCGAAGACTCGGAAGTCGTCTACCGCATCTTTGATAAAGATGACCCGATGCCCCCCGAGGACTCCAACCGCTCCCTCACCGAAAAACAAAAAAACCTCATCAAGAAATGGATCGAACAAGGCGCAAAGTACGAAGACCATTGGAGTTTTGTTACCCCTACAAAAGAAGCTGTCTCTGCCGACAACAATCCCGTCGATCACTTCATTCATAAAAAACTTACCGCAAAAGAACTCACTCCTTCCCCTCAGGCCGATCTTCCGACTCTCGCCCGCCGCGCAGCACTTGCCCTCACAGGCTTACAACCAACACCGGCCCAACTCGACGAACTCAAGAAGCACGGTTCATACGAAAAATTTGTCGACTCACTTCTTTCGACCGATGCCTATGCCGAACGCATGGCCCTTTTCTGGATTGATGCCGCCCGCTACGCAGATACCGATGGATATCAGGTTGATCGGGGCCGCTCCAACTGGCCCTGGCGTGACTGGGTCATCGACGCCTTCCGAAAAAACATGCCCTTCGATCAATTCACCATCGAACAAATCGCCGGTGACATGCTAGACAACCCCACCGACTCCCAACTCCTAGCCACCGCCTTCAACCGTAACCACCGCCAAAATGCCGAAGGCGGAGCCCTCGCGCCGGAATTCTACGTTGAAAATGTCATCGATCGTGTCGAAACCACCTCAACCGTCTGGCTTGGCCTCACCACCGGCTGCGCCCGTTGCCACGACCATAAATACGACCCCATCTCCCAAAAGGAATTCTTTCAGCTATTCGCCTACTTCAACAACATTGGTGAAAGTGGCACCGGACAAGGCACCAAGGCAAGGCCGGTCAGAAATTTCACCTCCCCACTGGCGACCGTCCCACCCGATCTCCATGCCGAACTAAATTCCGCTCAGGAAAAAGTCACTGCTGCCGAAAACTCACTCCCCACACGCCTCGCGGAATGGATCAAAAACCACGGTGAAAAGTCTCCCAAATCTGATTGGTTTCCCGTCACTCTTGCCTCCGCCAAGTCCACCAAGGGAAAACTCGAAAAGCTTCCCGGTAACACGTGGCTTCTCAAGGGGAACGCCGCCAAATCCACTTATCAACTCCGCCTCCCCACCGGCAAACGCACCCTTACCGGCATCCGTCTCGATACCCTCTCGCACCCTTCCCTCAAGGGCCCTAACAACCTCGCCCTCTCCGTAAACGGCAACTTCGTCCTCACCGACGTTAAAATCTCAGCTAAAGGAAAACCGGTCAAAATCGCGAAGACAGAAGCCACCTTTTCCCAAAAAAGTTACCCCGCAAAAAATGCCACTGACAAGAACGGCACATCGGGTTGGGCCATCGCCGGACACCCCAACAAATCAGAATCCCTCTTCCTCGTTTTTGACAAACCAGTCCCGGCAAACTCTGGTGAACTCTCCATTGAACTCCACTTCAACTCCGGCTTCGCCAACCACCAAATCGGATCCTTTCAAATCCTCGCCACCGAAGCCCCCAATCCCATCCTAAAGATCGGCGGGATCCCCACCAATGTTCTCGCCCAGCTCGACAAAACCACCAACCCCAAAATCCTCGCGGACTATCACCGGACGATCGACCCTGTCCTCCGGCAAACCATCGCCCGAAGATCCGCAATCGAGAACAAAATCCAAGCAGCGTCCGGCGGCTCGGTCCCCGTCATGATCATGACCGAAAAGACCGGCACTCCCACGCACTCCTACGTCCTAAATCGGGGGCAATACGATGAACCCGATAAGGAAAACCCTCTTAACCGCGGCATCATCGCCAGACTCCTACCCCCCGGAAAAAAGCATCCCAAAGATCGACTTGAATTCGCCAAATGGCTCGTATCTCCGGATAACCCAATCACCGCGCGCGTCACCGTCAACCGTATGTGGCAACACCTCTTTTCTATCGGCCTAGTCAAAACATCCGAAGACTTCGGACTGCAGGGCGAACTCCCCAGCCACCCCGAACTCCTCGATTGGCTAGCGGTCGAGTTCATGGAGTCCGGCTGGGATATCAAAAAACTCTATCGTCTCATCGTAACCTCCGACACCTTCAAGCAGAGCTCAAAGAGCAACTCCATCCTCAACGAACGAGATCCCGAAAACCGCCTCCTCGCCCGCGGACCGCGCTACCGCATGGACGGCTTCGCCATTCGCGACATGGCCCTCCACGCCTCCGGTATCCTCAACCCCAAACTTGGCGGAGCCCCCGTCAAGCCCTACCAACCAGATGGCCTTTGGGAAGCCCTCGCGGCCAACAAAGGAACCCGCTACAAGCCCTCCACCGGCCGGGATCTGTATCGCAAGAGTATGTATTCCTACTGGAAGCGCGCCGTCGCCCCACCCCGCCAACTCATCTTCGATGGCTCGGGCCGTGAAATCTGCAATGTTCGACACAAGATTACCAACACTCCCCTTCAAGCCCTCGCTTTAATGAACGACGTGACCTTCGTCGAATCTGCCCGCCATCTCGCCAAGCGCATGATTAAGGAAAACCCCGAGGCACCTCTCGCTTATGGATACCTCCTTGCGAAAGGCCATTCGCCCGATGCCGAAACACTCGTCATCCTCAAGCGCAACCGAAACCACTTCCTCAAGCACTTCAAAGAAAACCCGGAAAAAGCCAATGCGTTCCTGGCCATTGGTCAAACAAAGCGTGATGAATCTATAGACCCGATTATCCACGCCGCACACGCGTCCACCGCTCACCTTATTCTCAATCTGGATGAAGTGATAAGTATCGAGTAGCAGATTACTCCGGCTATCACCCCCCAGATCAATAAAGTTCAGATTATGACGTCACCTCACATCTGCGTGGGCAGGAAACTTGGCGCGATAATCAAGGAGATTCCGTCTTCAATTGAGTATAGCAGCCCAGCCTGGGTCGATTGCGAATTCAATGATACCAATCTCGAAGGCGCCAATCTGGACAACCACATTTTTACTCGCTGTCATTTTGAGAAGGTCGACTTCTACTGGTGCTACGCCTTCCGCGCTACCTTCATCGACTGCAAATTTGTCAACTGCGACCTCCGCGGTTCCTTCGCCGAAACACGGTTCATCCGTTGTGGATTCGTCAACTGCCAGGTCGGAGACAATAACCTCGGTGGAAAAACCGAATGGCGAAATGCACTCGCTATTGAATGTGTCATCGCAGGAAACCCCCTTCCTATCATCGAATTCCCCTCAAGACATCTCGATTGAACTACTTTTCTACATTCAAGCTTCCATCGCGACAGTTCACCTCTCCCATCAAAACCATTCCTCCAATTCCGCGAAGCGTAGCTTTTCTTGATTTCACGATTCCCCCCACCGCCTTGGATCTCTTAAATAACACCAGTAATGGCAGGAGAAAAGAAGCTCACCCCGATGATGGCCCAATATATGGCCATGCGCCGGTCGCTGCCCGACGACATCCTACTCCTCTACCGGCTTGGTGACTTCTACGAAATGTTTTTCGAAGACGCCAAATGTGCAGCTGGGATTCTTAACGTCGCCCTGACAAAGCGGAATGACATTCCCATGTGCGGGGTTCCACACCACGCTGCCCAAGGTTACATCGCCAAACTTATCAAGGCGAACAAGCGGGTTGCCATTGCCGAGCAGACCACCGAACCCCAGCCAGGAAAAATCGTAGAACGCGAAATCGCGCAAATTATCTCAGCCTCCACCGTCGATGATCTTTCCCTTCTCGACGACACCCGCCACAATTACCTCGCCGCTGTTTTTATCGGAGGCACAGCCAAGAAACCATGCCTTGGGCTTGCCTGCGCCGATCATACCACTGGAGAATTCACAGTCGCCGAATTCGCCGACCGCCAGCAACTCGAAGACGAACTCACCCGCCTCTCACCTTCCGAACTTCTCATTCCGGAAGATCAAACGAAAGAGTTGGGCGGACTTCGGAACTGCCTCCCTTACGATTCCTACGCCTTCCTTTCTGACCAGGCCCTGCACACTCTCAAGGAACAATTTAAAGTTCAGTCACTCGATGGCTTCGGCTGCTCCGGGATGACCGCTGCGCTCTCCGCTGCCGGAGGAGCCTTACACTACCTTACCTTTCAGCTTCGGAGGAACTGCGATCACCTCAAAGGCCTTTCGGTGCGAAATGTTGCCGACTTCGTTCTCATTGATTCGGCATCTCAACTCAACCTTGACCTCGTCGAATCCCGCTCCGGCAAACAACACACCCTGCTTGGAGTTCTCGACCGCACCTCAACCCCTATGGGGGCTCGCAAGCTTCGCGACTGGATCCTCCACCCCCTGCGTGACCTTTTCGAGCTAACCGCCCGACTCGACCTTGTCGACTCTCTCCTCGCCGAGCCCTACCTCCTCACCAAACTTCGCGACTCCCTGAAGCAAATCCGCGACATCGAACGCACTACCGGGCGACTCTCTCAAGGATCAGGCAATGCTCGAGACCTCAAGTCCCTCCAGGTCTCGCTCGAACGTATCCCCGATCTCAAAGCCGACTTGGCCGCCGTGGCAGAGACCTCCGGGCTCCACGCCCAACTCATCGCAAATATTCAGGAATTTCCCGAACTGGTCGAAACTCTTCAAAACGCCCTCGTCGACGAACCTCCCGCCCAACTCCGCGACGGCGGTATCATTCGCGATGGTCATTCCAATGCCCTCGACGAACTTCGCGACGCCTCCCGCTCCGGCAAGCAATGGATCGCCGAAATGCAAGCGACCGAGCGCGAACGCACCGGCATCGACACCCTCAAAATCAAGTTCAACAACGTCTTCGGTTACTTCATCGAAATCACCAAAGCAAAAGCCGACCAAGCTCCCGACGACTATCAGCGGAAGCAAACGATGGCGAACGCCGAGCGCTTCATCACGCCCGAACTCAAAGAGGTGGAAGGAAAGGTGCTCGGTGCTGACGACCGGGCAAAATCCCTAGAATACGATGAATTCATCAAACTCCGCGCCGGAGTGACCGATCATCTCATCCAACTTCAAAACACGGCTGATGCTCTTGCCACTCTCGACGTGCTCATTTCCTTCGCCGAGACCGCCCAACTCTACCAACACACCCGCCCGGTCCTCGACGACTCCCGCCACCTGCAAATTGTCAACGGCCGGCACCCGGTCCTTGAGCAAACCCTCGTGGAAGAAAAATTCGTCCCCAACGACACTCTCATTGATCCGGAAGAAAGCCTTCTCCAAATCCTCACCGGGCCCAACATGGCGGGAAAATCAACCTACATTCGCCAGATCGCCCTCATCACCCTGATGGCCCAGATTGGCGCTTACGTTCCCGCCGAGCATGCCCATATTGGGTTAACCGATCGCATCTTCTGCCGTGTTGGAGCTTCAGATGATCTGGCCAAAGGGCAATCAACCTTCATGGTTGAGATGAACGAGACCTCGCTCATCGTCAACAACGCGACCGAAAACTCTCTCGTTATCCTCGATGAAATCGGACGTGGCACCGCAACATTCGACGGGCTTTCCATTGCCTGGTCCGTCGCCGAGCACCTCCACGACGAAGTACAATGTCGTACTTTGTTCGCCACCCATTACCACGAACTCTGCGCACTTTCCGACTCCAAGGACTCCGTGGCCAACTTTAATGTCGCGGTCCGCGAGTGGAATGACGACATTATTTTCCTTCGTAAGATCCTACCTGGCCAGGCCGACAAAAGCTACGGAATCCAGGTCGCCCGCCTCGCTGGACTACCAAAGAACATCCTCGACCGCGCCAAGGAAATCCTAAGCCACCTTGAAATGAGCTCCGCAAAACCCACCAGGGAAAAAACGAAATCTCCAAAGGCTAAAAAAGCCCTTCCCGAAGCCCATCCGCCACAAATGGACCTCTTTGATTAATCACTCATTTTTGGGAAGCGCTCCAAGAAGCAATACGACCTCCGAGACAACGGCACGGGCACCTTCGAGAGTCGGATGAATTTGGTCCCAGTGCTGAAACAATCCCGACTATTCCCGGCTGAAATTTTCCAACCGCCACCCACGACCGGACATTTTAGCTTGGCGAGATGAGCCGGCCCCAACTCCAATTACTCCAATCGGGCGAAATCCCGATACCCCTGCCGCAGATCTTCGGCCTCGGCTCTTAAATACCAGAAAAAAACGCTTGGATCTAGAGTTTCGACTTTTGCCGCGGTCGTCCTACAAAACCTCATCGAGGAGGCATTCCAATTTAAGTTGATCGGACTTTAGAGTTAAAAAAGGAACTTTCATTTCAGGTAAATAGAACCCAGCAGCCAAACTCGCCCCCAAAACAACAGGACGATCCCAGCCCTTCTCTTTCGCTCCCATTAAAGGAGGCGAAAATGGGATTCCCCCTAAACAAGAGGACTTGTTATTCAAAAGAGTTGATTATTAACAGCACTAACTAGTTTCGATTATCTCTCGAAATTTAGGGAATTGCAGTAGATTTTTCATGGCATTCATAACTCGAATGTAATATGTTCATCGACGCTATGAACATACACGCAATCAAAAGATCTCTGCTCTCGCTAGGCGGGATCTTTGTTTCATCAACCCTAGCGCATGGCCAGATCGAGAATGGCCTCTTGAACTACTGGCCTCTTGACGGCGACGCCAGCGATGTCGCCTCCGATATCCCCGGGTCATCCGGAGCGACCGTAGACAACGGAGTTGTCAATGGTACCGCAAGCTTCGATGCCGGACTCTTCGGAAATGCAGTGAGCTTGGACGGAGCCCAAGGAAACAATATTACAGTTCCCGATGGCATAGGCTCGGAAACGGGAGGTGTCGCGAATGATATCGACCGTACCGCCTCAAGTGTCTCAATTTCAGTTTGGGTAAAAGCGACTGCCTGGAGCACGAGCTGGCAAGGCATCGTCGCCCACGGAGAGCAAAGCGACTACCGAATCGCACGCCGCGGCGATAATAACCCCGTCCTTTTGGCCTTTGCCGGTGGTGTTGGAGACATTCAGACAGCAACATCCTACGGAGCAAGCCCCGATGGAGACGGCCTCTGGCATCACATCGTTGCGATCTCTGAAAACGGAGTCAGCACCCGCCTCTGGGTAGACGGGGTTCTTGAAGCAACTGGCGGAGCCCCCAGCATCGCTCAAAGCAACGCAAACAACAACGTTCTTTGCTTTGGCTGCAACCCTGATAATGGCCGTGAATTCAATGGTCTCATTGATGACATCGCGATGTGGGACCGGGCAATCACCGATCAAGAGGTCACAGACATTTTCAATGCCGGACAGTCCGGACAGGCCCTCTCCTCCTTCTTCGCGGATCCCGACGACACCGATGGCGATGGACTCCCCGACACATGGGAAGTCCGCTACGGACTCGACCCCGACGACGATGGTTCGGTAGATGTGAACAACGGAGCCGCTGGAGACCCCGACTTGGACAATGTTTCTAACATTGATGAGTTCAATAATAGAACCTTCCCTAACGACGATGACACTGATGACGACAATCTGAAGGACGGAGTCGAAACCAACAACGGCGAGAACAGCTACGTCGATGAAAACGACACCGGAACCAACCCACTCTCCGCTGACTCGGACGGAGACGGCATCAATGACGGGGCCGAAGACAACGGCGGAACTTATGTCAGCGAAACCCAAACCGGTAGTAACCCTACCGTTGTTGACACAGATTCTGACACCATGCCTGATGGCTATGAAGTCGACAACTCTCTGAATCCTACCACCGACGACGGAGCGCTTGATCCCGATACCGACGAGTTGAGCAACCTTGGCGAATTTACAGCCGGATCAGATCCCCAGGTGGCAGATACCGACATGGACGGTCTGAATGACGGCCCTGAAGTAAGCACTCACACCACAAGCCCAATTATTGCCGACACTGACGGTGACGCTTTGAGTGACGGCGACGAGGTCAATGTGCACGCAACCGACCCCAACGTTGTTGACACTGACGGTGATCTCTTCTCCGATGGCAAAGAAATTGCCGAAGGCGGAGACCCCAACGACATCAACAGCACTCCATCTATCCCAGCTCCTCTGCTTTACTACAGCTTCAACGTCGAAAACGGCACTGAAGTTGAAAACCTGGGAACAACTGGAACAGCTGGAACCCACCAGGGAGTCATCACATATGGCGAAAGTAAGGATGATAGCTTCGGAACAGCCTTCGTTGGAAACCGCAATGACTTGAACGATTCTTATGTCGCCACCGGACTTGCCGGGGACCTTCTCGGCCTGGCCTCTGACGACAAATACACTGCTATGGCATGGATCAAGTGGGATGGAAGTGCCGGACAAGTCGACCACATGGTCTTCGGCCAAGACGATGGCGACGGGAACAACCCCCAACTTCACCATGGTATCCGTGATGACAGCCCGGTAAATATTCACTTTGGTGGATGGGGCGGCGCTCAGGATATTGGCGATGCCGGAACCGTTCCCATTGGCGAATGGACTCACGTTGCTTGGCAGTATGATGGCGATGAAAAAGTCGTATTCGTAAATGGCATCGAATCAGCTCGTGCCACAGGAAACAACATCACCAACTCTGCTTTGAATGTCATTATTGGCGCTCATGGACGGGATGCCACAGACCTCCCGAGCCATAGCTTCAACGGCTCCATTGACGAGGTGAAGATCTACGGGACAGACGTTCTTGAGTCTCAAATGGAAGAAGCCATGCAGCCGGGCGCAAGCGCTGGCGGTGGTCTTGTGATCACAGCCACCAGCTTCGATCCTACCGTCGGTGCAAACGGCCAATATTCCGTAACCTTCAACTCACGTTCGAACAAGACCTATACACTGGCTTACTCAACCGACCTTTTCGATTGGGGCGCTGAGATCGACGATGGCATTGTTGGGCAGGATGAGACCACCACGGTGACGTTTCCACATCCCGAACCGGGGGTTACGCAAATTTTCTTCCGAATAGGAGAAAACTAGCCCCCTTTCTAAATCATTACTCAAAAGCACCGGTAGCAATACCGGTGCTTTTTTATTGGGGAGTCCAGTGATGAAAACAAAGCGTCTAATTTTCTCAACACTCAAACGAATCCCCGCCGCCGAAATTCATCGCCCCTGTCAAAAAATGATCCGGAGCGGCCTTTTGTCTAAGTAGAAACTTGCCAGGGTCTACCCGGACGAAAAATCTAACACCTCCCCCTTAACCCAAAGTTGATCTACTTTGGGTTATTCCTCGAAGATGCTCCCGGTCCCCAACGGGGATCCTCCAATTGTTTCTCCCATGCATCGAGTTTCTTCATCATCGTCAAAAGCACTTCCCTTTGCTCTTTCGCAAGATCTTTTGACTCCCCAATATCCTGACTCAAATCGAAAAGTGCAGGTTCCTCTCCGGTCTTTCGGTTATGAACAATCTTCCACTTCCCTTCTCTCATGGCGCGGGGCCCGCCACTTCCACCCTGTCTCCAAAACAATGGTCTGGGCTTTTCGATCACCGTCCTGGTTTTTGGAAATCCACCCAGTTTCGAAAAAAAACTTACCCCATCTAGATTCCATTCCCCATTCACTTTCCCTCCGACGGCCTCGACAAAAGTTGGCAGCAGATCGAGCGCAATGACCGGTTGGTCAATGACGCTTCCAGCCGGGATCCTACCCTTCCACCGCATTACCCAAGGAACTCTTACTCCGCCTTCCCACAGAGTTCCCTTCTTTCCTTGAAGAGGGGAATTATCGGCCCCCGTCGAAGTCTGACCACCATTATCATTGGTAAACAAAACGATCGTATTTTCATCAAGACCTTCGTCCTTCAAGCAATCTAAAACTTTACCTACATTATCATCCAGGCTCACAACCAGCCCCGCATATCCGGCCCTTCTCTTTTGAGCGATATGCGCCACTCTTTTTGCATCCTCCGGCTTTGGCTGAAGAGGCCCGTGAGGCGAAGTGAAGGAGACAAAGAGAAAGAATGGCTTCTCCTTCTTCTCCCGGATAAAGCGACAAGCAGCATCACCAAAACGATCCGTAACGTAGCCCTCTTCCTTGGTAATTTCACCATTCTCTTGAATCACTCGGTGAGCACTTGCCTTCGGCATCTCATAGTAGGGTCGTGATCCCTGCAGCAGGCCATAGAACCAATCAAACCCCCGTCTATTGGGATGATACTGCTCCGGATAGCCCAAGTGCCACTTACCGATCAACCCCGTGATATAACCGAGTTCCTTTAGATATTTCACTCCAAAGTTCTCTTTCAACTCCAGACCGCTTTGAAAACCGGGAGGCAAATTATTGTCGTAGCCAAATCTCTGTTGATAACGCCCTGTCATCAATCCAGCGCGCGACGGAGAGCACACCGATCCAGCCATATAAGCATTTGTAAACCTCGCTCCCTCATTAGCGATAAGGTCGATGTTCGGAGTCAATTTTTTCATGTCCGCAGCACAATTCGGCTGAAAACCAAAGTCCGCATAACCCGCATCATCAGAGTAAAGAACAACGATGTTTGGCTTGGCAGAAACCACAGACGCTGCAGCAAAAAGAAATAGAACGCTTTGAAAACCCATCCGCCTAAGATGGCGGTCCACAAGGAAGTAGCAATCATGATTGCTACCTTCTCACCATTTTGAGCTCCTGAGCAGATGCGTTGAGTTAGCTAAAAACGCAACTCTCTGATTCGTCCTTCCTAAAACACAACCTCATCCTCACCGAGAATCTGCACTTCGGTTTCAAGGTCCACCCCCCTCTCTTCCTTTGCCTTTGCCTTAATCTGTTCAATTAGCGAAAGGACCTCTGAAGCGCTGGCTTTGCCTCGATTGACAATAAAGTTTCCGTGCTCCGGTGAAACCTCGGCTTTACCAACGCCCGTCTCCTTCAGACCCATTTCATCAATCAGCTGCCCGGCGCCACAGACCTCGGGATTCTTGAAGGTGCATCCGGCACTCGCAGCCTTGGGCTGGGTGGAATTGCGATGATGACGGGATTCATCGAGCTTTTCCTGAATCGATTCCAAATCAGAAGTTAGGCCGATAAAGGTAGCTTCCAGAGCATAGTTTCGGCGAAGTTCGGGGACATTGCGATAAAAGGACTCTATCTCATCACACTTACGCGTCCGGATTTCCCCGTCCTCATCAAGAAAAGTCACTGAAACCACCTGATCAAAGGTTTCCACACCCATCGCCCCCGCATTCATGCGCAGACCACCACCGACATTTCCCGGAATCCCTTCCATCCATTCGAACCCACCGATGCCATGCTCGCGCGCCACACTGGCGATCTTCTTAAAGCGGACTCCCGCTCCCGCTGTGATAGATTCGCCATCAACAGTCACCGCCGCAAAAGCACCACCGGTTGGATGCACAACGGCGCCACGAATTCCTCCGTCCCGAATTAATAGATTCGACCCCCGCCCCACAATACGCACCGGGATTCCCCGGGCTTTGCAGAAAGAAACCGAATCAGCAAATTGTTCAAATTGCGATGGCTCGATCCAAAACTGAGCTGGACCTCCGACGCGCATCGTACTATGACGTGACATCGGTTCATAAAGTTTGATCGCCGAGACCTCCGTTTCATTCCGGATTTCTTCTAAAACCTGAAGATCCCTGATGATTTGATTTCCCGCCTCGTGAACATTTCCCGCTCCCAAAGTAAGGAACAGGTCCCCCTCCGCAAGAGCATTTCCCACCGCGTGGTGAGCAGTCGACAAATTTGGAACAAAATACGCTTTCGTCGAACCATTGACTTCTATGGCATCGATAATTGTTTGCCCGCTCACGCCGGGAATCGGATCTTCGCTGGCCGCATAGACATCGGTCACGAAAACCAGGTCGGCAGCCTGCAGAGCCTTCCCAAAATCATCCGCCAACTTTTGAGTCCGGCTATAACGGTGAGGTTGAAAGAGAACAATAACACGACCCGGCTCATAGCTTCGCGCAGTTTGCAAGGTCGCGGCAACTTCCGTTGGATGATGCCCATAATCATCCACGATACGATATCGCCTACTCAAATGCTTGGTTTCAAAGCGACGCTTTGCACCAGCAAAAGAAGATAGAGCCCGATTCATCATTGAGAAATCGATTCCGCAACCAGAGGCCACCGCAATTGCTCCGAGGGCATTCAAGACATTGTGCAACCCGGGGATACCCAACTGAACTCTCCCCAATTCCTTACCGTGGTGGTTGACCGTAAAGCTAACCGTGCCGATTTGCTCGGAAAGATCAGTCGCAGTCCAATCGGCATCCTTCCAACCGTATGAAATCGCGTTTTCCCGCACTCCGCAAAGTCGCGAGGCCTCCTCACACTCGCTGCAATAAACGATCATATCCGAAGTTTGATCCATTAACTTATTGAAGACCTCCCGAATCTGCTCAATTCCCCGAGTGTAGTGATCTAGATGCTCTTCCTCGACATTCAACACGATGGTGTGCCGCGGTTTGTATAGAGCGAGCGTGCCATCAGACTCATCACCTTCTGCCACCAGATACTCACCATCTTCGTTCCACTCGGCATTGGATCCAAGAACCGGGATTTCAGCGCCCACATAGTGGCAGGGCATAATATCGCCCTGACGGAGAATATGGGAAATCATTGAGGACGTTGTCGTCTTCCCATGAGTGCCGGAAACCACTACTCCCGCCTTGGTGTGAAGAATGGCGGCGAGGCATTCCGCGCGACGGAAGGTGGCGACACCTTGCTTCAAAGCTTCGGCAAGTGCCGGATTCGCCGCACGAATTGCCGAAGAATAAATCACCACATCAACACCCTGCACGGCTTCCGCGGAATGCGGCGTTGAAAAATCAAGACCCAACTTGCGAAGACGTTCCGTTTCACCCGAGGTCACTCGATCCGATCCACTCACGCCATGCCCCATCTGGATCAAGAGTCGGGCCAAACCGCTCATTCCCGAACCCGCGACACCAATCAGATGAACCCGGAGCGGCTGTTTCGGATTCAAAAGTTTTTCGCTAAATTGTTCAATGGTCATCCTTCAATCACATTTGCGATTTGAGCAGCGGCATCCGGATCAGCGAGATCCTTCATCGACTTCGACATACTTTCGAGATGGCTCTCATTAAGCTCGACCAACATCTCTCTGATCGTTTTCGCATCGAGATCTCTTTCCGGGGTCAATACTGCTGCTCCAGCTTTTTCGAAGACCCGGGCATTCGCCGTTTGATGATCATCAGCCGCAAAAGGATACGGCACCAACAGCGCGGGCAACCCGACATGGCTCAACTCCGTCAGAGAAGAAGCACCGGACCTTGCCACGCAGAAATCAGAAGCCGAATAGGCCGCCGACATATTGTCACAAAATGCGAGCACCTTGTAACCCTTGCGATCGCCAACTTGCTCCGATAAGCGGTCAAAGTCTGCCTGCCCAGCCAGGTGAAGAACTTGCCAAGCCGATCCTTCCGTTCCTTCCCCGACCAATTCATTAAGCCGCTGGGCTCCTTGGGACCCTCCCATCACAAGGAGCGTTTTTTGGGCCGGATCGAGACCGAATTTTTTGCACGCCTCATCTCGCGAAGGGAGTCGCTCAAGCTCATCACGCACCGGAGTGCCGGTATGAATCACCTCAGAATTGAGAAAGTGGCTTGAAGCTGCCTCCAACCCGATCAAAACCGCAGTACAACGCCTCGCCGTCATACGGTTGGAACGTCCCGGAATTGCATTGGAATCATGCACGTAAGTCCGAAGACCTTTTTTTGACCCGGCAACCACGGGAGGAAATGACGTAAACCCACCCATTCCGAGAACCACACTTGCCTTCTCCCGACCAATGATCGAGCCACACTGTTTTATCGTTTTACGAAGTCGCCACAGGAACGAAATCATCTTCAGCGAAAAGGTCGGAGGTTTTGCAATCGCACGGACAGTTTCGAAACGAAGATCCGAGTATTTCTCGGAAGCCTGGGCGTCGACCTTCTTTTCAGAAATCAGGAGCAAGACTTCGTGCCCCCGCCCCTTGAGCTCTTGAGCGACTGCGATACCTGGAAATAAATGGCCCCCGGTTCCTCCACAGGCGATGATAATTTTTTTCGATTGAGACACTTTGTTCGCTGAAAGCTAGAGGCTTGATTCGGTTTTTTGAACTGCGAAATGCAGGAAATATCGCCTTTCTGTCAAAGTTCTATCATTGACATTTCTAGCCATTCGGGAGATTTGACGGCTCGTGATTCAAAATATTCAGTTGAACTTCCTTCGACGAGCAGGCCTTTGGCTCAGCTCGGCGCAGGTGTAGTGATTCGTTTTTGAGAGACACACCGGAGGCGCTCAAGCAAGCGGCGCTTCCTTGGGACCATTCCTTTCGGAACGTCACGCTTGGCACCTTTCCTTCCAAACCAGGCCATGAACTCCACTTCCGAAACCCGGGCCATCTTCCTCATGATGCTTTTTATTTTTTTCTTCATCGTCAACACCTTGGCGGTGCAGGCTTTCGCGCTCGCCCTTCCGGCATGCGGAGGGTGGAAAATCACTCTCTTTAGGGGTTTCGCCGGAACACTCATTGTCCTTTTCTTTTACCAGAGGCTCAGTCATCTCAGGACTAAATCTCTCGTTGATCGGCCCAAGGTCTTTGCCCGGGGGCTGCTCGGAGGTGTTGGCGTCTCATTTTTCTACAGAGCTCGAAGCCGGCCAAGCCGTCCTCACTCGGAATCTCCATCAGAGCAAGCATGGGTAGACCAACTTCATGAACCTGATTGCCTGTCATATCGTGTTTGCAATCCCTATGACACACCAATTCATGACGGATTGCACCCTTCCTGCAGCTACCCTTATGTTATTCGTCGGATTCATCGTCACCGGCGGGAAACCCAGTATGATCTTCGCCTATCGCCACCGGCCTCGGAGCATGGCTCCTTTTTGGCGAGATCCTTGGCTTGATCGAACTCCTCGAAGCAGCTCTCACGCTAACCTCTAACTTGATGATTCATCGTCGCGCTTTCAAAAACCCCTCAAAAACGATAAAACCTTGCCTAATTAAACCATGACCACCACTGAAAAAACAAAACAGTATGTCCTCGAAACCTATGGCAGATTCCCCCTCACAGTAGCCCGAGGGCAAGGCACTAAAGTTTGGGACGAGCGTGGTCGCGAGTATCTCGATTTTTGTTCGGGGATTGCCACCTGCTCACTGGGCCATTGCCACCCCGCGTTAACCCGCGCCATCGCTGAACAATCCACCAGCCTGATGCATTGTTCCAACCTTTACCACATCGAGCAACAGGCCGACCTCGCAGAGCTCATTGTAGAAAAAGTCGTCGGGCAAGCGGGTAAGATTTTCTTCTCCAACTCCGGTGCGGAGGCAAATGATGGCCTCATCAAACTCGCACGTAGATTCGGGCAAGCCACCGGTCGCTACGATGTCATCACCTTCAACAAATCTTTCCACGGTCGGACAATCGGGGCCATGACCGCGACTGCTCAGGCGAAGATCCATGAAGGGTTCGATCCCCTCCCAACCGGTTTCACCTACGTTGAACCCAACGACCTCGACGCAGTCAAAGCCGCGCTCACCGACAAAACCGTCGCCTTCCTCCTCGAGCCCATTCAGGGCGAAGGTGGCGTCAACCCTATGAGCAAAGAGTTCCTCGAAGGTCTCGCCGCTCTGGCTCGAGAAAAAGACCTCCTTCTCCTCCTCGACGAAGTTCAATGCGGTTTTGGTAGAACAGGCGATCTTAACGGCTATGATACCATCGCCCCCGGCCTCGTGCCTGATGGTATCTCTTGGGCCAAGGGCATGGGTGGTGGCTTTCCGATAGGCTCGTTTTATGTCGCCGAAAAACACGCCCACTTTCTCGGCCCCGGCAGCCACGGCTCCACCTACGGTGGCAACGCTCTTGCCTGTGCCGCCTCCAAGGCCGTCATCGAGACAATCATTTCAGAAAACCTCACCGAAAATGTCAAAACTCGCGAAGCCCAAATCCGGGAAACCATTGAGAGTTGGAATCATCCAGCAATCAGTGAAATTCGCGGCCACGGCCTCCTTCTCGGGATCGGTTTAAATTTCAACCCTCTCGATATCCCCAAAGGCAAGATCGCGTCCATTCATCTCTGCACGGCTCTTATCGAAAAAGGTCTTCTTGTCGCGCCGGCCGGGCCTGAAATCGTCAGACTACTGCCTCCCCTCAATGTCAGCGCCAACGAAGTTAACCAAGCCCTCCTAATGGTCAGGGAAGTCCTCGACGAGCACCTCCGATAAAGATCTCACTTGACCTGAACTCGTGTAAAAACAAGTGTTTCGGACTATGTTAGGACAAAATCTTCATAAAGGCGGCCTTCTCGTAATAGGATTTCTTGTCCTTGCCGGCAGCAGCCTGATCTTCACATGGAAGCAAGCCGCGGTGGTAGATGCCATGGGCGACGTCGCCAGTGTACGGGCTAAAATCAATGAACTTCAGCAGGAAGCGCGCGAAAGCGACGACAAAGCGAAAAACAAAGAAGAAATCGAAGAACTCCGTGACGAGGAGCTCCCGGCACAAGCACAGGACGCTCAGAACGCCCTTGCCGCGTTGCCAAACGGAGCGGTTTTCTTAACACTTTTAAGTCAGATCGGAGCCACCATTTTCGGCTTGAGTATCATCTCCATCTTTCTACAGAAGGAAGAAAACGAACGCATCCGCGCTACCGCCCTACTTATCATCGGGGGGATGGCATTTGTCTTTATTGCAGCAAGGTTCATCTACCTGATCATCGGCGGAGGAAGCTCGATTGGAGGCGCGGCCATGTAACCCACTATTCAATCGATGCAAACCCGACGCCATTTTCTACATAGCGGTCTCGCCTTTGGCACAATAATTCACTCACTACGAGCTGACGAAATTTCATCCATGACCACCCCTCTCATCGTATCAACTTGGCCCTTTGGGAAAGCAGGTAACGACAAGGCTCTCGAAACACTAAAAAACAATGGCTCTCTTCTTGATGCAGTTGAACAAGGAATTCGCGCAGTGGAATCGGACGAAAAAAATCGCTCGGTAGGAATCACCGGTCTCCCAAATGCCGCCGGAGTGGTTCAACAAGATGCCTGCATCATGAACGGCCCCGATCACAACGCCGGGAGTGTAGCCGCCATCGAAGGAATTCTTCACCCCATCACGGCGGCACGGCGGGTCATGGAAAAGACTCCTCACGTCATGCTTGTCGGCGACGGCGCCCAACAATTTGCGATCAAAGAAGGTCTGGAATCGATCGAGGTCGATTCCAAAAAACTCCACCAAGAGTGGCATCAGGAACAAACCAAACCTGCTCCCAACAAAAGGCCCAAAGACAACCATGACACTGTCGCCTTACTCGTCCTCGACGGTAAAGGGAACATCGCCGGCGGTTGCTCTACCAGTGGATGGGGGGGGAAACTTCCGGGCCGGGTTGGCGACTCTCCCATCATCGGGAGCGGACTTTATATCGACAACGAAGTCGGCGCTGCCGGAGCTACCGGACTCGGAGAAAACGTCATGCGCTACTGCGCCTCATTCATGGTCGTAGAATACATGCGGCAAGGCCTCCACCCCGAAGAGGCTTGCGTCAAAACGATTGAACGCATCGCCGCCATCGACCCAAAATCGGCTGAAGATCTCCACCTCAACTTCGTTGCCCTAGATAAAAAAGGCCGATTCGGTGCTGCCGGTTCCGGTGATGGCTTCAAATACTCAGTCACCACTCCCAACTCGAGCAAGGTCCTTGAGGGCGCCGCTCTCACTGAGAGGGACGTCGGCCCTGAAGGAGGGAATACACGGTAGCTTTCTACTGAAAAATAACGGAACCTTGGGAAAACCATCCTGGTCCAACGGGCCAAATTGAAAGAACCCCCAGAAAATCGACGTTTCTTATTGCGAAACAGTCTCAATAAGCTTTCCTCTCCACAGTAAATGGCAAATTTCGCAACAGATCTTGAACGCGATTCCGCCCTGACCCTCAGTCAGGCGGCAATTGGTTGTGAATTCCAAATCCGCCAGGTCGAGGGACCAGCGTGCGGCCAGCTTCGTGACATTGGTTTTTGCGAGCAGATGCGCGTCAAGAAACTGACCAACGGTCGAAACATGCTCTGCACGGTTTGTGGGACCCGCCTTGCCCTCAGCAAGGATTTGGCCGACCAAATCCAAGTTGTTCCCGCCTAGGTCCCCCATCTAATGAGCGACACATCCATCGAGGCAAGAATTGCCCTGGTCGGAAATCCGAACGCCGGAAAGACGACTCTCTTCAATGCCATAACCGGGCAAAATCAAAAAGTTGGAAACTACGCCGGGGCCACCGTCTCCCGCAGATCAGGTACCTTTTTCACTCCGCACGGACACAAGTTCGAACTCATTGACCTTCCCGGAGCCTACTCTCTTGACCCAAATTCGCCGGACGAAAAAATCCCCCGGGATGTCCTTATTGGTGATCAGAAAGGTGAGCCCCCCCCCGATCTCGTCCTTTGCGTTCTGGATGCAACTCATCTCGAGCGGCACCTCTACCTTCTCCTTCAAGTCATCGACCTTGGCTACCCCGTTGTCGCCGCCTTAAACAAAATCGATAGTGCCGAAGCCCAAGGCCTCCGCCTCGACCTTACTGCACTTAGCGAAAGCTTTAGCGTCCCCTTCGTTGCCATGTCCGCAGTCAACGAACGAGGGATTACCCAACTAAAACACGCTCTCCGCCACCCATTCCCCTCTCCCGTCGGGAGGCTTTGGAAAGGCCCCGCCGAACTTGAGGAAGCCATCGAAAAATCGACCAAGCTCGCCGAAACCAAAGAAGAAAAAAATCCAGCCGCCTCCGGCCTGATTGCAGTCGCCGACGAAGGTCCGGAAGCCAAGGAGTTCATCCAAAAGACCCGCTTCGAATTCATTCACCGTGCAGTCGAATCCGGACTGCAGCGGCCTGATGAAGAATCACTTGCTTTCACCGACCGCATCGATGCCCATGCGCTGCACCCCGTCAGAGGGTGGCTTATTTTCACTGCCCTCATGATTATCGTATTTTGGTCGATCTTCAAATTTGCAGAAATTCCCATGGGCTGGATCGAGCAGGGCCAGGAAGCATTGCAAGGATGGGTGGGAGGTCTCATTGGCGAAGGTGATTTTCACAGCCTCATCGTCGATGGTATTATTGCCGGAGTCGGAGGAGTCATCATCTTCCTCCCCCAAATCGTTCTCCTTTTCTTCTTCATCAGCCTCCTTGAAAGTTCAGGCTATATGGCTCGCGCTGCTTACTTGATGGACGGAATCATGAACAAGGTTGGCCTCAGCGGAAAATCCTTCCTCCCCCTGCTCTCCGGCTACGCCTGCGCCATTCCCGGTATTATGGCGACCCGAACCATTCCTAACGCCAAGGAACGGCTTGCCACCATTCTCATTCTCCCGTGGACTTCCTGCACGGCTCGTCTTCCCGTTTACACTTTGATCATCCCCTTAATTTTCGTGGGCGCTTTCAACCAAGGGCTGGCCCTATTCGGGATCTATGCGCTGGGCACCATTACCGCTCTCGTTGCGGCCAAATTACTCAAGCCTCGGCTTGGTAAGACTGAAGCTCCACAATTTCTTCTCGAACTCCCTCCATACCAAAAGCCACAATGGAGCCACGTCCTGCGCCTAGTCGGAGAACGGGCCTTCGCCTTCATAAAGAAAGCCGGCACGGTCATTCTCGGCCTCAGCATCATTCTTTGGTTCCTAGAAACCTATCCCAAGAGTGACTCGGAAAATCCTATCGTTCAACAATCCCAATCCTTCAACGGCCAAATCGGTGAAATTATGGAGCCTGTAGTTACGCCCTTGGGTTGGGACGCTCGCATGGGAACAGCCATGATGGCCTCATTTGCCGCACGCGAAGTCTTCCGCTCCTCACTCGCCATTTCTTACGCCACCGACGAAGAGGACGGCCACGAAATGCGCGACAAGCTTTCCGCATCGACCCGTTCGGACGGCTCCGCACTTTATACTCCCCTCGTCGGGATCTCCATCATCGTCTTCTTCGTTTATGCCCTGCAATGCCTTCCCACCACCGTGGTTGTGAGACGTGAAACCGGCTCCTGGAAATGGGCGATCGGCCAACTCGCCGGAATGACGATTTTTGCCTACATCGCTGCCCTCCTAGTATACCAGATTGGTAAACTTCTCGGATACTCCTGACATTATGGACTGGCAAACCCCAGCTGCTTTGGGCGTCGTCGCCCTTACCGTCCTCCTCTTCCTAGTGAAGCGGAAGAAGAAGCCCTGTGGCGGAAATTGTGCATGCCCCAAAGAGCACTTAAAGTAACGAGAATCCGCGAAACCGCAAATCCATGACAAATCGGAAATTGCGGCTCCAAAAAGGACCGTCCCACTTGGGGAAAATACCCGCCGAATCGGCGCTCATTATCGTCGCAAACTCCCGCTCGATAATAATCAATCCGAACAGTTCCTCTCCCTATTCAGGGAATATCAAAAAATAGAGGTAAACATGCCACGGCGTGTCCAAGAACGGGCCAACGGCATCCGGACCCTTCACGAAAAACTCAAACCACTTCTTCGAGACTACCAGGGGCGCGAACTTGATAAAATCATGCAAGAAGTAGATGACAAGGTGGCACCTGAATAAAGCCGCCCCGAGACAACGTATCATTTGATCGTGCGTATCATCATCTCCTTCCTCATTATTTTTTCCCAGACTACTTTGGCTGTCTCCTGGAAAAAAGCGCTCAAGCAGAAGCCCGAATGGTATTCATCAACCGAGGCCCAGGGTCTCGCGAAACAAGTAATTCTCCACCAAAAAAATAACGGAGGTTGGCCAAAGAATCAGGATTTCTTCACCAATCTTGACCGGGAAGATCTAAAAAAACTCGAAAACCAACGAGACAAGCTCAAGGACGCCACCATCGATAACGGAGCGACATACACACCACTCAAGTTCCTCAGTCGTGTTTGGAGAGCGAGAGCCACCCCGAACGTTGAAAAGTCTCTCCACCTTGGTCTTACTTTCCTTCTCAAGAGCCAATACCCAAACGGCGGCTGGCCTCAACGCCCCAACAACTCCGGATACAGCCTTCACATCACTTACAATGATGGTGCCATGATTGGGGTCATGACCTACCTCCGCGACCTCATCGAAGAGAATCCTGCCTACCTGACCAAAGACGAAAAATCGGCAATAGAAACAGCCCTCACCAATGGCCTCGATTGCATTCTCAAGACCCAAATCTGGATCGAGGGAAAACCCACCGTCTGGTGCGCCCAGCATGACGCCAAGACTCTCCTTCCCGCGAAGGCCCGCTCCTACGAGCATCCTTCTTTCAGCGGAGGGGAAAGCGCAGGCATCATTCGATATCTCATGGAGATTAAAGAACCGTCGTCCGAGGTCGGCAATTCTATCGAATACGCAGTCGAGTGGCTCCGAGCGAATCAGATCAAAGGTATCCGGATTGCGACGAAAGATGGCAATCGAGTCATCGTGAAAGACAAAAACGCGCCCCCGCTTTGGGCCCGTTTCTACCACCTCAAAACAGGCAAACCCATTTTCTCCGGGCGGGACGGGATCATCAAGTCCTCCTTCAACGAGATCGAAGCCGAACGACGAAATGGCTACGCTTGGTATGTCAGCAATCCTCGCTCCATTCTCGAGGACTACGATCGCGATCGCTAAAATGGGCCAATCCCATGCAGAAGGAGCACGACCCGCTTTTCTTCATCAGACTTCGCACGATCCACCTCTAAAATCACACTCCAGTCATTGAGATCCTGCTCATCAATTAGAATCTGCTCCAACCGATCGCCTTCGACCCTGAGATACTTGCTACTCCTCGCCTCGGGATCCATTCGAATGAATCCGTGTTCCTCAAAGTAGCCAGACATCATCTCCCGGATTCCCATTGCCTTTCCACCTACAATCAACGCCGCGGCTTCGTAATTTTCACGCGAAATTTCCTTCACGAAATCAAACACTGTTCTTCGGGTCGCCCGAAGAAATTCGGACTTCCGCCTCGTGAAAGGAACATCCTTTACGGGTACCGGTTCAGCCTCATCCTCGTCATGATCGGGATTGCGGAGCTTCTCCCATTCATCGATCAAGCTTGAGTCGACCTCACGCACCATCCCCTCCAGGAACGACTCGGCCTCCTCAACTTCCTCGGTCTTCAATGCAGGTGGCACAGTCTGCACCAAAACTTTGTAGACTTCGGAAAGATGTCGCAGCAGTACCGCCTCACTCTTCTCGAGTCCGTAGTTCTTCACGTAATCTTCAAATGAAGACCACTCCTCATACATTTCCCGAACGATGGACTTGGGACGAACTCCCGCCTCCTTGGCCCAGGGGTTCACAAGAACGAAGTCATTATAAGTCTGATAAATAAAATCTTTCCCGGGTTTCGGATGCTCCACCTCTTCGAGCGCATCCATCCGGTCATCATACTCCACCCCGTCCTCCTTCATCTGCGCCACCAGCGCGGTCTTGATTTTATCAACCTGCTTGCGAATCACCGCCGTAGGGTCTTCCAAAATCGCCTCGATCAATGACAGCATATTGACCACATAATCAGGAGCTTCGCGGTCCAGCTTGGGAATCGTCTCGATGAGATAAAGCCCGAGAGCTTGATTCATCGTAAAGTCATCTTGCAACTCAACATTGAGCCTGACCTTGGCCGGCCCCGTTCTTTCATCCTTGGGGATAATGGTGAGCACCTTTCCTTCCACCAGTCCACGGAAAAGAGCGAAGGCCTGCTGCTGCAAAGCTTTCTTCCGAACAGAAGTCTCATGACTCGCCTTGATGATCCGCCGCAGCTCCATGCACCCATCCTGATTCTCACGAGAAAGAACATTGAGAAGTGTTCCATGACGAACATTGAAACTCGACACCAACTTCTCCGGTGGTGCGCTTTGCAGTTTTTCAAAAGTCTTCTCATCCCAATTCACAAACCCCTTCTCCGGCGGTCTCTTTTTTTGACCTTTACTCTTTTTCCCCTTCGCTGCCGCCTTCGCATCAGCCTTCAAGTTCTCAATGACATACTCAGGTGCCTGACACACCACAAATCCAACATCATCAAACCCTCGACGCCCCGCACGTCCGCAAATTTGACGGAAATCGCGAACTGCGAGAATCTTCGTACTCTGACCACCGAATTTATAGAGCTGCGTAAAGAGCACCGAGCGAATAGGAACATTCACACCTACCCCCAGAGTGTCTGTTCCACAAATGACCTTCATCAAGCCACGCTGGGCCAGTTTCTCAACCAATACCCGATACTTTGGCAGCAATCCCGCATGGTGGATCCCCAGCCCATGCCGAAGGAGTTTCTTCATCTCTTTTCCGTAAGGGCTCTTGAAATCTGCATCCTTAAGAACTTCGGAAATAGTAGCCTTCTCTTCCTTTGAGCAAAAGTTCCGGCTCATCAAATTTTGGGCCGTGCGCGCACAGGCCAACTGGGTAAAATGAACGAGATAAACCGGCGCCTTTTCCGCTTCCACCAATTCCTGAACCTGATCTTCCAACGAAACTGTACTATAGGAAAATTCCAGTGGAACCGGACGATTCTCCGACTTCACTAGGATTGTCTCCGCTCCCGTAAGTTCGCTCAATTCCTTTTGAAAAAATTCCGTCTCACCCAAAGTCGCTGACATCAAAAGAAAGCGCGCCTGTGGCAGGGTGAGAAGTGGAACCTGCCATGCCACTCCGCGTTCATGATCAGAATAGTAATGAAATTCATCCATGATGACCTCATCAACCTTGGCCAGTGATCCTTCCCGCAATGCCATATTGGAAAGGATCTCGGCAGTGCAACAAATCACCGGAGCCCCTGCATTCACGGTCGCATCACCGGTAATCATCCCAACCTGTTCCGGCCCGAAGGTTTCACACAACGAGAGAAATTTCTCATTTGCCAGCGCTTTGATCGGCACTGTGTAAAAAGATCTCCGACCCTGACAGATCGCCCGAAAGTGCAAAGCCAACGCAACCAACGACTTTCCTGAACCCGTGGGAGTGTTCAAAATGACATTCTTCCCCTCATAAAGTTCTAGAATCGCTTCCTCCTGATGATCATAGGGCTCGATTCCACTTTCAATAAGGTATTCGAGAAAGGCGTCGAGCACTTCGGAACTCGAAGAAGCGTCATTTACGTTTGAGGGATCCAACTGCGGCACGACAAAAAAGTGAACACCTCGCCCCATAAGTAAAGTCCCTGCTGAACACTCCCTGATCGACACCAGAGAGATTTAATCTAAAAGCTCCGTTATGAAGGCAAAAACATTACTTGTAATGTTGGTTGCCGCCACCGGACTCGCGGTGGCACAAACCGACACCAACAAAAAAGTCGCTGACCAAATCGGCGAACTCATCGCAAACCAAGATGCTGCGGTTGCGAAGTTCATGGAGGAGGTCCGCGCCCTCCCCCGGGAGCAACAGCGGGAGGCCTACCAAAAAGGATATCCGCAACCCAAGGACACCATCGATGCACTCTCTGCCATTGTAGAAGAAAACCCCGCTGACGAAGCGAGCCTCAAGGCCATTTCCTGGATGTCAGGCCGTAGCCGGGGGCAGGCCTTATCGCCGGAGATTTTTGCAGCGCTTGAAGAACACCATCTTGATAGTAGCGAGCTCTCCACAGTCGTCCTTTCGCTCTACAGTGCCAACAGCGAAGAAGCCCAAGCCTTTCTCTCAACCGTGGTTGAAAAGAGCGGAGTAAAGGAAGCCCAAGGGTCCGCACTCTACGTTCAGGCAATGCAGATGGAACGTAATCCGGTAAAAGCCGAACAATACAAAGCCATTGTCAAAAAACTCAACGCCGAGCATGCCGACCTCGAAGTCAGAGGCCGTAAAGTTGCAGCAATGATGAAGGCAACCGTTGAAGCAAAAGAAAAATTGGCAATTGGGAAACCAGCTCCTGAGATCATCGGTAAGGATGTTGACGGAAATGAAATGAAACTCTCGGATTACAAGGGCAAGATCGTTGTCCTCGATTTCTGGGGTGACTGGTGAGGCCCCTGCCGCGCCATGTATCCTCACGAGCGGTCGCTCGTTGAGAGATTAAAAGAAAAGCCCTTCACAATTCTCGGTATCAACAGCGACCCCGCGGAGAAATACAAGAAAGCCATCAAAGAAAACAACATCACCTGGCCTTCATTCTGGGACGGAGGAAAAACCGGTGGCCCCATCGCCACGGCATGGGCTGTTCGAGGTTGGCCCACAATCTACGTTATCGATGCCAAAGGCGTGATCCGCTACAAGAACACTCGCGGTAAGGCAATGGACGAGGCTGTCGACGCTCTTCTAAAAGAGATGGAAGGCGAGTAACGCCATCCCGACTCAAGAACCATCAATGGACGAAGCCTTAACGGGCTTCGTCCTTTTTTTTGAGCGGACCAAATTTTCCTCGTAGAGATTTCTGGGTTCCCAGAAACCTCTCAACGGAACCAGCTTGTATTGGAGGTCGACACATAAGCCAGGTCATCCAGCCGACTGGAAAACAGACCAACACCATTAGAAATAACGATTACCTTCGAAACCTTTCCACGTTTCGCATCTTTAACGTTCCAGCGCACACACATGGTTTCCCCTCTTAAGTAGAGATCAATCCAGCCAAATCTCACAAGCTTTCCAAGAAGTTGCAATATCAGGTGATTATTACATAACCCCACCTCAAAGCAGGACCACAACCGACCTCGATCTTATACAACCTCTGTCCGAAACAAGCGAAAACCTCGCTTCTCATAATTGCCGAGCGCATGAGGATGATCCTCGTTACAAGTATGCAACCATACCCTACGGGCCTCTTCGATTCTCCAAGCTTCCTGAACAGAAAGAGATAGCATTCCTCCGCCAAGGCCTTTTCCAATCATTGCCGGAAGCAAACCGAAATAAACGACCTCCACACTTCCTCCTTCCTGAATCTCCATCTCGACATATCCCGCTTCCTCATCTTCGAAATGGGCGATCCACGTTTTCAAGTTCTCTCTATCCACCCATTTCTCCCATTGAGAATCGGTCCAGCTCAAGCGATCAGTCCAATGCCAACGGCTACCGACTTCACGATAAAATCGAGCATTCGTTGAAGCATCTTGAATCTCTCGGAGCTCCAACCCTTCCGGAATCATGGAAGGGACGAATTGAGCTCTCTCCATGAGTTCCAGATACCAAACTTTCGATTCCATCATCCTTTAATTTTCACAACTCTCCGTGACTTGTCGCCACCTGCCTCGGGTTCAATAAAATCCAGATTTACAGTAAAGAAACCTGCGCGATTCATCGGAGTTGCGTGAGAACCTCCATAAGAAGGTCACCACGTCGATGATCAAAGAGGGATTTTTCACGAAGCCAACGAGCAATATTCAGGAGCTCCGCTTCGGTGAAATCGAAACCAACCAATGACGAACGATCGAATGAAGACCCGAAATTCACCGCATGAAATATTTCCAGATATTTTCTACCAGGCAGGCCAAGTCTGGACACCTTGAGATACTCTCCGTAATCAACATCTTCCAGCTCCCCCCAAAAGTCACCGGGCATCCCATCAATCTCCAGTCTCGCCGCTGTCGTAGTATCCAAAATCATCCCAACCTCGGCTGCTGCAGACTGCACATTCAGGGGTAAAGGAAAGGCGTCCTGAAAATCACCCCTAACAATAGCGACAACCTCGAAACCTTCGCTCTTTTCCCAAACCACCAAATGGGAAAACTCGTCCAGCTTCTCTGCCAATTGTGATAATTCCGGGATCTTCATTTCGATGGGAAAAACAAGTCTCGCACAGAGCCCCGCTTTAATGCGAGTTCACGCCATTCATTCACCAGACGGCTCTCTTGAATCACCCCGCATCCGCTTGGAAGCGAAAAATCATGACCGTTCCACGCTACCATTCGAATCGCGACCAAAGCCTCAAAATCTCCATCCCGAAGTAATCCAAATGGAGCTCCAAACTCAACGGGACAATTGAGTCGCTCCCGCCACTCCGTGAGCTGCGCCCTTGTTTCCGGAGTCCGGGGCAATGGCCCCAAGGCTGGCGTCGGATGCAACCGCTCAATAAGATTCTTCGTCTCCTGATACTGGTATAATTCGACTTTAATGAGCGTTTGAAAGTGAATCAGACGACCCAAATCGAGAATGTCCCGTTCGCGACGAATCACCATTCCTAGGTCTGAAAGCTTTGCAATCAAGGTCTGCGCGACAAATTCGTGTTCGCGGATCTCCTTATCATCCACCGCAAAAAGCCTCTGCTCTTCGCTTCGCGCGGTCCCTGCCAGCGCCATGGTATAAATCCGCCCGTCGAAATAGCGAAAGAGCACCTCCGGAGTTGCCCCTAAAAAACCTTCATCCTTACCGATCCAACCATAAGGCCGCAGAGCTTTTGGTAATTGAAGTAACGAAGCCAAGAGCGTATCCGCCGAACAAGTCCCCTTCCCTTTTTCAGTGACAACTGGAACCGATTTTTCAATCACCCCTTGTCCAATTGCCCCGGAGACCTCACGAAAAACCTCCGCAAATGCATCAGGGTCTGGCTCGGTCCACTCTATTCGGCATTCACCCCTTTGAGGAGCCTTTTCCAAGATTTCAATTCGATCCGGGACAAGCCACGGATTCGCATCGCTGAGCGAGAAATCATTCTTGTAAAAAGCCACTCCTCCTGAGGGTGGCTCGGGCAATGCGGTAAATGGACCATGACCGACGAGCACCTCGCCGGTCCGGGTTCCAAAAACCGCTCTTTCCATGATAGTGTTATTCTATCACACCATTCTTGATCAGCTCGGCGAAACTTGCTGCTTCCAGACTGGCTCCCCCAACGAGGGCACCATCAATGTCTTTTTGACCGAGAAGCTCAGCTGCGTTATCCGGCTTCACCGAACCGCCATACTGAATGCGAATCTTTTCCGAAACTGAAACCCCATAAAGCTCAGTCAGAACGGAACGAACAAATTCATGAGCATCCTGCGCTTGCTCTGGAGAAGCGGTCACTCCGGTTCCAATGGCCCAAACAGGCTCGTAAGCAACCACCGTATCAAGAGCTTGCTTGTCTGAAACATTCTTCAGACCTTCGGTGATTTGATTACGAAGAACTTCTTCCAACTTACCATCCTCACGTTCCTGCAAAGTTTCTCCGATGCAGAAGATTGGCTTCAATTCAACTTCATGAGCTTTCAAAATCTTGGCATTGATCAATTCATCCGACTCACCATAGATAGCACGGCGCTCCGAGTGACCGAGAATGACGTAATTGACAAAAATTTCCTTCAACATGAAGGCACTCACTTCACCGGTGAAGGCTCCGTTATCTTTTTCGCTCATGTTCTGTGCGGAAACCCGAACCTTCGAGTGAGCAAGTAATTCGGTGGCCTTAGGAAGCGACACAAATGGAGGAGAAATCACGATATCCACTCCCTTGGGGAGATCGGCAAGTCTGCTTTCAAAACTCTTAATAAAGTCTTCGGTATCTGATGGTCCCTTGTTAAGTTTCCAGTTGGCGGCGATGATCGGCTTCCTCATGTCGGGAGGCGGCGTAACTCACTCAGCCACTTTGCGCAAGACTGTTCACACGGCATAAAATTGGGCAGTCTCGGCTGCATCAGGGATCACCTCCACCAACAAGGTCTTTTCACTAGCCTCCAGACTGTCAAAGCCCTCACGATTTCCGATTCGCAAATAGTCCATATTCCACATCTGCGCCCAGCCCTTCAAGTCAACCATCTGCGGCTGCACAACAGCATCTTTTTGATTTTCAGTAAGTTGCGCCAATCTTGGTAGACGCTCAAAAATCTGACCTCCACCATTGTTAATAACCACTAAAACACGACCCTGACATTCCACCTGCGAAAACATCCCCGGAGCAGCCAGATCATAAAGAGCCGTCAAATCGCCAAACACACCCCACGAATCCGGAGTCTCGGCCGTGGCTCCGAGCCAACTCGAAACTTGTCCATCGATCCCGTTCGCACCCCGATTTGCAAAAACCCGTGCATAAGGAGTCTCCCGTTGTCCGAACTCATTCCACTCTCGAATTGGCAAACTGTTTCCAATAAAGAGGCTCTCCCCGGTCGTCGCATAAACCGAAAGGAGGCTCACCAGTCCCGGCTCACTATCCGGAAACGATTCCAACCTCTCGTCGACCTTTGAATACATCGGACGCCCTCTGGTGAAATCATCGCGCACATCTCCGATAAAGTCCACCTCTCCTAATCCTCGAATCACTCTGCCAACTTCTCCTCGAATCACTTTCGATCCCCGCGCTAATCCCGGCAGCCCATTTCTACAAATTGAGAGTACTTCAACCAAAGGATTCGATTCGAGATCCCGCCACAATCTCCCAACGGGAACCTCACCCAGCCTCAATACCCGTCCAGGTAAATTATTCAAAAACGTTTTTTCAGAAACCAATCGGTCCTGAAGTAATTCACGAATCCCGCTATTCACATCCGCCACCACCGGGATCCCAAGATCTTTTAAAAAGAAAAAAACATCTTCCCGGTCCTCTGGCTCCAAGCCACCCACCATAGCAATAATCCCTTTGAAGACTCCATCGCCCAAAAAGTCGCGTAAGCTTCGTACTTCAAAGGAGATCCTCCCGGGAAGGAACCCCTCCACCTTAGCCTCCCATGCCGGACAATCAATTACTTCCTCTTCGAGAGAAACATTCAAATGAAGGGGCCCATGACCGTCCCACTTATCTAAGGATCTTGCTGCATAGTTTCCAAAAATCCCATCTTGCTCGATCACCTGCGGAGCACCCGAACCTTGAAACGTCTTTGGGCGATCCGCCGACAATACCACCAACGGAAGGCAGCTGTAATGAGCTTCAACAACTGCCGGCAGACATTCCGCTACTGCTGTTCCGCTTGTAGTCACCACAGCGCAAGGCCTTCCGGTATCTTTTGCTCGCCCCAAGGCAAAAAAAGCCGCCCCGCGCTCTTCAAAATGCTTCCAGACCTGCAACTCTTTTGCTGCTTCCAAAAGCGCCACCAACCCTGCATTTCGTGCCCCGCCGCAAACCACAAAATCCCCACAACCTACTCTCAGGAGCATCTCGATCACCTCTTCCTCAGCTGTCTCTTTCACGACAGAACAATGACTGAAAATCATGCAATTGACCCGATTTTTTTCAACAAGGCAGCCCAAACGAACCATCAACATGAATAATGGCAGAATCAACGATTCTCGATCGCCCCTCAAAAAAACTGGAAGGGCGCGGTCTCACCGTAGTTTCACACTAGACACCTAAGATTACGACCACCAATTAGCCGATTGAGGGAAATTCCCTGCCCTTTAGAATTTTTCCACAAGCAGCGAGGCATTGTGCCCACCGAAGCCGAAGGAATTGCTCAGAGCTGCCTTGATTTCAACCTCACGCGCAGTGGTAGCACAGTAGTCGAGATCACACTCGGGATCCTGATCTTCAAGATTAATTGTTGGAGGAATCACGCCATCACGGATGGCATTGATACAAGCAAGAATCTCCACGCCACCAGCAGCTCCAAGAAGGTGCCCGGTCATCGACTTGGTTGAGCTCACTACAAGGCCTTCTTTGGCCCAGCTTCCAAATGATTTTTTAATCGCCTTGGTCTCACAAATATCTCCTTGGGGAGTCGAAGTTCCGTGAGCATTTACATATTGAACATCTTCGGGATTCAAACCGGCATGTTTAAGAGCCATGTCCATACAGCGAGCCGCACCCAAACCATCTGGATGAGGAGAGGTCAGGTGATAAGCATCGGCACTCAAACCATACCCAGTTAGCTCTGCAAGAATATTAGCCCCCCGTTTTTTGGCGTGCTCAAGTTCCTCGATTACCACTACACCCGCACCTTCCCCCATGACGAAGCCATCACGCCCTGTGTCGAATGGACGGGAAGCGGCGGCAGGGTCATCGTTGCGAGTACTTAAGGCCCTCATGTTGCCAAAGCCAGCAAGTCCCATCGGAAGAATAGCAGCCTCCGCTCCCCCGGCAATGAAGGCGTCGGCGTCTCCGAATTTGATCATCCGCCAAGCCTCACCGATACTGTGGTTCGCAGTCGCGCACGCGGTCACAATGGCCATGTTGGGGCCACCAAATCCGTGCTCCATGGAAAACACGCCACTGGCGATGTTGGAGATCATCATTGGAATAGTGAATGGTGAGACACGACTCGGGCTGCGATTCATGAGCGCGGTGTGATTGGTTTCGAGAGTTCCAAGACCACCAATTCCACTTCCAAGCATTACGCCAACGCGGTCACGATTAAGCTCTCCCTCGTCGAGGCCCGATTCGGAGAGGGCCATCTGGGCTGCCGCGATGGAAAGGTGCGCATAGCGGTCCATGCGCCGGGCATCCTTGGGATTTGAAAAATACTGGGTATGGTCAAAGTCACGAACCTCACCCGCAATCTTGACTGGATACTCGCTGGTATCCATCGACTGGATCTGGCCAATACCGCTCCGTCCGGCTTTCATGCTCTCCCAAGTTGAATTGGCATCATTTCCCAAGGGGCTCACGGCCCCGATCCCTGTCACTACGACGCGTCGGTTTTCCATTGCTGATAGAGGTTTAGTTGTGGTTAGCTCGTGTTCTTTTGAAAAGCAAGACCCGTAATTGATATGATTCAACCCAGCTTTCGGTGCCCGCCACGAACATTCCGGGCCGAACACTTGGGGCAGGTGGAAAGTTTGACACGTTTTTCCTCTGGATATCGCTTACCGCAGAGGTGACATTCCCTTGCAGAAAAGCGAAGGCGGCGTTCCTCCCGCCGGTCGCCAAGAGTGGATAAAATCCAATCAACAACGATCCAAAGAAAAGCGAGCAGAACGATCACCACCAGTAGGTCAGGAAACGAAACAATCATTGCTCGGCAAGTCGGTTGATAACCTCTGCCTCAAGTCTCCAGACCCGCAAAGCTCCTTTTTCAGGTAATGGCTCGATCCTTTCGTTTCGAACTCTATCTAAAATTGTGCCCGTCCGGACGTCGTTCTCTTTCTCCCACCATCCTTCAACCGCCACAATATTCCCCCGCCAATCTGCGGTTAAAACGATGGACCAAATTTCCCCCTCGCTCATCAAACTTGGACTCTTTAACCATTCAAAAGGGAACTCGAAGGGCTTCAGACCGGCCGGCCCCTCGACTATATCGACCTTGATCCACCAATTCGGCTTCCCGGTCGCATAAGTGACCGATGTCACGGCATCCGGACTAGGCAAGGCATCAGGCCCCATCCCGGGAAGGTTTGCCAATTTCACCTCGGGCTCGGGCAACGATATTTGTCGCAAAGTTGGCTCATAGATCCGTGGCGTTGTCGCTGCGAGGCTTTCCTGAACCACTCGATCAATGACGGAGGGATCACTAACATCCCATCTCTGCTGGAAAAGAGTCTTTCGATCAATCAACTCTGCCAATCCATATTGATTGGCATCAAGATCCACCATGGTGACGTTGATTTCATTTTGCTCGGGGTTCACCGGCTCTCCTTCGCGCACCTTTACAAACTCTCGAATCCCGCCCCAAAAAGCGGCCGAAACAGCAAAGGCGCCAAGAAAGCGGTAGGAAGACCCGTGTCCCCGACGCCAGTCGAAAACCATCCCGGCAGCCCGGTCATGCAGAACTTTTCGATGGCGCCAAAACATCGTCTAGGGGGCCTCACTCCCCCGATCCGCCCGGCGAAAACCTTCAAAAATCCGGATTCCGTTGAGCCTGGCAATCGTATTGATTAATATTTGACGCTCTTCCATCGTCGCTTCGGAATCCACCTTAATAGCCACCGCCTTGGTCCCCCGCTTTTCAGCCGAATCAAAAACCACGCTCCCCAGAGACTCTTGGAGCACCTTGACTCCTTCGACGTAATAAACCGGCCCTGACGCGGTGCTTTTCAGCATTACCACCACTGGATTTTCATCGCCAATGCGCTCGCCGCGAAACTCCGAGCGCGCAAGCTTGATTTCGACGTAGCTTTCCTGCGCCACCACTCCGGTGAGCATCACCAGAGCCAGAAGCAACGCGATAAAATCGAAGCCCGGGATTACGAAGATCCACCCTGGACGCTCGGGCAATGACATCTTGAGCTGCATGATTCAGGAGTCAGTTTTCTCTGCCACCTTTGGCCGTATTGAGGACTTCTTGGACTTTGATTCCGGTCTTTGTGCTTGTTTCTCCACACTATCGCGAAAAGAAACGATCCGATCATGCTCGCGGCTATCGCAGACAATATTCACGGTCTCGATCCCGGCTCGCTCCAGCCGATGCAGCATACGCTGGGCTTTTGCAAAAAGGTAGAGATAGACGAGATAGGAAGGAATCGCCAGCGCCAGCCCAACTGCGGTCGATACCAAGCTCTGGAACATTCCGCTTGCAAGAGCCGCTTGAGCCACCGCGGCATCGGCAGCCCCCACCTTCATGAAAACCTCAATCAAACCGAGGACAGTGCCGAACATTCCCAGCATGGGAGCCAGCATTGCGACCCCAAGCAGCACTCTCATGTAGCGCTCGATTCGCGGAACCTCCAATTGACCGGCTTCCTGGGCGATTTCACGCAAATTAGTCCGATCCAGATGATGGCGCATTAACACCGAATGAATGACGCGCGCCTCAGGCCCTCGAGCCCGTGAGGCCTCGTGCAGGGCCTCTGCATAAGCCTTTTTCCGGACATGATTGGTCACCCCCAATAGCAAATCGGCCACCTTCGTACGGGCATGCTGAAAAAACACCATGCGCTCTACCATGACCAACAGGCCCACAAAACCCAGAACGACCTGCAACCACAGGATCACTCCGCCAGCCTCATTTGGAAAGTTCACAACTGCAAACTAACAGACAAAGCAGAAAAGAGCCAGCGATTACGCGCCAAGCCTGACATTCTTCCGGTCCGGCGAGATAAATTCCTGCCAAACCTGCTCACTCGCCTGTCTTCGAAAGCCAAAAAGCGGGCGCCATTTCGGAGCACGTGGCTCGTTGAGAAGTCGCATCCCAATTTCGCGGGGCAGGCGGTTTGCCTTTCGCGTGTTGCAAGGAACGCATGAGGTCACGATATTATCCCAAGTTGTTTTTCCACCCTTGTCCCTGGGAATGACGTGATCGAGGTTCAACTTGGCTTCCGGAAAGATCTCAGCGCAATACTGACATGTGTGTTTATCCCGGAGAAAGACATTCTGCCGCGTGAATTTGACCTCCTTCCGGGGAATTCGGTCATAAATAGCCAAAACAATGATCTTAGGGACCCGCAACGCCACCTTGACCGAGCTTACAAAGTCAGCGGCGGGAGATCCCTTCTTCTCGCCGGAATATTCGACCCAGGATCCAATGTCATGGGTTTGATAACGACATTCCCCCTCCGTTTGCACCACTTGGGCATGACCCAGGCAAAGAAGCTTCAGCGCCCGCTTTACCGAGCATGTGTGCACTGGTTGCCACAACCGATTAAGGACAAGGACTGGACGCTCAAGTAAAACTTCCATGATCAAAAAAGATTCGCCTAGCCAAATACCGATTCCTTGAAGATGAAGCAACCTTAAACTAGGCAAACCCGCCAATGGAATCGCCCCCTATTGAACAACTGTTTGCGAATAATAGAGCTTCTCAGAAGCATCCAGCTTTGTCGTATAGTCAGATTTCACGACGTCTTCCTTGCTCAGTTCGATATTTTCGCCCCCCGTTTGCTAGGAACAGAACGGTCGGAACCAAGGTAGATCAAATTTTTATCGCTGTTCCGCTGGACATGAACGACATAATTCGGCGCGCTGAAAACCACGGGTGGCGAAGTAATAATTTTCGAGCTTATCGAAGGTCAAGTGATGTCCTAGCAACAAGAAACTATTTATGATTATATATTACAGCTAAAGGGCCACAGCCCTGCTCAGATGGTCGAACATCAAGCTTGGCTTGCCGAATTCGATCAATACCCCTGACACTTCCTTTTGACTCGCCCCCGCAATGGGACATGGTAGTTCACGTCCATGCCCTTTCTTAAATATGCGATCACTTCCGCAATCGTCGTCTGCCAGGTGGCTTCGGCCGATGAATTGAGTAAAACTCTCAATGCCCTCGCGACCAGCCACGGCAGGCTTGAAGGTTATCAAGCAACTTACGAAACGAAGACCACAACCGGACGAGCCGGCACCATCGAAATTGGCGTCGATTTTAAATCCGGCTGGTCGTATCTCATTTCAGAGCTCAAGGATGCAGATGGTAACCCCATGCAACAGGGACAGCAGTGGACCACCGAAGACGGCACCTATCTCCTTCAATCTGGCGATCAAAAGGTTTCCTTTGTGGGATTTGGAGACCTGAAAAAACGCTTTAATACACTCATTGAGATTATCGAAAAAGGAAATGGAGATCGTCTTCCAGCAAGGATCAAACCGGATGCCTACCTGGACAAGACCGGTTACACGATGGGTATCGGCTACACGACCGGAGGGGCGGGACTCATTGGAAGGGCTGAAAAGCTTACCAGCATTAGAGATTCGGAGGTTGTTCTTGATTTAGGTGAACTTGGGCAGGCCACATTTGAAACAGAGACCGGCTCCATCACCTCACAATCGATCACTACCAAAGATCAGGTCCGGACATTTAGCCGAACGTCCTGGAAGGCTAATCCGGGAAAGGAGGCCATCGCTGACAAATTTAAGTTCGATATGGAAGACGCTAAACGGGAAAATCTTAATACTTCAGGGATGAGCCAAAAATTAACCCGACAGATTTTTCAAAAGCTCATCGATCAAGCTTCCCGGGACAAAAAACTCGCTGATTCACTGCGAAATCACCTCATGTCTATCGAAGAGCAATTTGTCGACTACCTGAATCAGGAACCGCTGAATAAAGCCGGATTCATTAACAACGACTTCTTTTTTAAATTCCTTGATCAAGCCATGGAAAAAACCGCCCAGCGACTGAAACAAGACGGAAAAAAGATCGGAGCAGCCGACATCCTTACAACTCCCGATTCCCGCAACGCATTCATCGCAAACATCATCAGATCATTCCGCCAACAAGCTCCTCCTGCCAAAAAACAAGAATATCTCGCTGAGGTCCTCGATGGGACATTGGAGGGATCAAAAGACCAAGCCTTCACCGCAAAGACCCTTGTGGAGGACTTCGTTGAAAACGCCTACTACCGCGTCCGCATCGGTCGCGCCATTGACGCCTACGTTCAACAGCTTAAAAAGAAATAATCTCAGGCCACTCAACAAGACCCCAAAAAAAAGGGGCTCTGGCGAACAAGGAAACTTCTCGCCAAAAAAACTGCCTATCATTTCCCTCACACTGTGAGCTGAAAAGAGCAGTTTAAAGAGCTAGCGCACCGAAACTCGAAAAAATCGGGGGCCGAATTGATCGTCAAAGTGAATCTCCGGCGGAATCAGCCTGATCCTCAATTCCGAATTTCTGCCTTTCGATCCAGCTAAGGAGACCGCAGCATCACGAAGCAACCATGGACTTTTCGTTAAAAGACCTCTTTCTCAAAGGCGGCGGCTTCATGTGGCCCCTCCTAATACTTGCATTCATCACGGTTCTCATCGTTTTTGAACGCCTCATTTACTATTCATTCCGGCGGTATCGACTCGCGCGCGCGATCAGGGACCTGCAACAGGGGACGAGTTCCCCTTCCAACCCTCTCACCCGCGTTGGATTCTTCTTTATTAACGCCACCAAAGATGGCGAAGAACACACCCTCAATGTGACTGAGCGCGAAGCCTCCCGCGTCATTCGCCAACACGAACGCGGCCTCCGGACCCTAGCCCTCGTTGCGGCAATCTCTCCTCTCATCGGTCTTCTTGGCACAGTATGGGGCATGGTCATCGCCTTTTCAAAAATTGCCAGACTCGGCGAAACCGTCACTCCAGCTGACTTTGCCGATGGTATCTGGACCGGCCTCCTCACCACCGTTGCCGGACTCCTAGTTGCCATCCCCGCCATGGCCATGGCCAAGATCTTCGAAGCACGCGTCGACAAACTTGTTCACGATCTCAACGAGCTCACCTCCCACCTCCGCGAGAGCTTCTTCTCAAAAATCTAAGCCTTAATACTTCAGTCTTAGTCAAATGCTCATTACCAGAAAACGCCGTATTAATGCCGGGATCGATATGACCCCGCTCATCGACGTCGTTTTCCAGCTTCTCATCTTCCTCATGGTAAGCAGCCAGTTCATCAAGCCAGATCGCCGTGTTGAACTCCCCGCCGGCCCTATGGAATCAGCCATCGCAAACCCCGACGACCCGCACCTCACGCTCGTTATCACCGCCGACAACACCATCCTACTCGAAGGCCAAGAAATCGCCGAGGAGGAACTCGATAGCAAACTGCGCGATGCCATCAAACACAGCAAGATCGACTCCCTTGTCTTTAGAGTCGATAAAGCTGCGCAAGCTGAAATCATCTTTCCTGTGATGGAAATAGCGCGGGAAAGCGGTATTATTAATCTAGCATACGACAAGCAAAATGAACTCACGGAGTAGCCAGCCCCTGATCTGGACCTTCGTCGCCCTCCTCACGGCGGCGCTCTTTGCGAGCGCCCTTAAGTGGGGAAGAATCACCATTGACCTGCCCGAAACCCTGATCAAGCAGACCAAATTCATCGATCTCAGCTTTATCGAATTCCATGAACCAGTCCCGGAACCCGCTACCGAGCCTCAACTGGCCCCTGAGCCCGTTATCCAACCGGAACCTGAGGCAACCCCTCCGCCCAAGGCCGAACCCAGCCCGCCTCACCAA
>JBDNAG010000066.1:0-21565 GCA_039768565.1 Akkermansiaceae bacterium
AAGAACCTTTTGATCCTCGCTTCGGCAGGATCAGGAAAGACGTATCAACTTGGGAATCGTGTCATTGGAAAGATCGGACGGGAAGAAGTTGATCCAGAGCGGATGGTGGCCCTGACCTTCACTCGGAAGGCGGCGGGTGAGTTTGCTGACTCAGTGCTGACGAAGTTGGCGGAGGGAAGTTTGGACCCAAAGAAGGCGAAAGGGATTTGTGAGGATATCAAAGCCGATTTCGATCTCCCGGATGTTTTGGAGAAAGTGATTCGATCGCTTCCGAAGCTTCAGTTTACGACTTTGGATGGATTCTTTTCGCGGATCGTAAGAGGTTTCCAGTATGAGCTGGGCCTAACCGGAGGAACCTTTGATCTGTTGGAGGGTGAGAGGTTGAAAACAGCCCAAGCCGAGATCCTTCAGGGGGTGCTTCGCGATGGTTTTGGAGATCGTCAGGACTTTTACCATGCCTTCCGGAAGGCGACTCTTGGTAAGGGCCAGCAAGGGGTGCAGCGCTCGTTGGAAGAATTTTTAGGAACGTGGCATGCAATTTGGAAAGCAGGAAACCGGAAAGAAGCTTTCGGTAATGCTGAAGTGTTTGCTGATCTACCAAAGGTGGACGACTGGGCGGCGCAGAAGGATGTTTTGATTGCAGCTTTGAAAGATAATGGTCAGGCGAAGACCTGGAACGCGATGCTGGATAATTTTTCCAATCATAGTGTGGGGAGAATTCTAAAGCTCAACGCTTTTGGACTTCGTCTGATGGAAGTTCTCGGCGAACCCGGGCCAGTTGAGATCAAAGAAGGGCGTAAGATCCTCACGATTCCTCTTGAGCAGTGGACAAATTGGAAATCTCTTTTTCGGCTTGCGATTGATTGCGAGTTGGCAAGCGCGGTGGCTAAGACGCAAGCGGTCGGTGAGTTAATGGAGCAAATCGATCACGAGCATTCCGAGCAGTTGCGGAAGCGTGGGCTCTTGAGTTTTGATGATGTGAAGACCTTGCTTGGTGAGTGGAGTCAGAGTGAGGAAGGGCGGTTGCGTCGGGAGCTCATTGATTATCGTTTGGATGGTCGTTACGATCACTGGTTGCTGGACGAGTTTCAGGATACCAGCCGCTCGGAATGGCGGGGGCTTGAGCCGCTGATTGATGAGGCCGTTGGTGACCCGGAGGGGAGCTTCTTTGTGGTGGGTGATCGGAAGCAGGCAATCTATGCTTGGCGCGGTGGAGATGTAAGTCTCTTTGACGATGTGCTTGGACTCTATGGAAATGGCTTGGAAGTCGAGCCGATGGATGTGTCTTACCGTTCGTGCCCGGCGGTGCTCGCCTTGGTGAATTCAGTTTGTGGAAACTTGCCATTGATTGAGAACCTTTTTGGGAAGTCGGTAAAAGAGCAATGGCAGTGGAAGGATCACGAGGCGGCCGATCCGGAAGTGAGTGGGGAAGCCAAGGTCATCGATGTTGCCAAGGATGAGGACGGTGAGCTTCTTGTGGAAGAGTTGCGTCGGCTGGGGATCGGCGAGAAGAAGCTTACTTGCGGTGTTTTGGTCAGGACCGGAGATCAGGTGAAGAAGTATGCTGACCTGCTTCGGGCGGAGGGTTTTGATGTCATCGAAGCCGGTCAAAGAAACCCGGGCTCGGATCACGCGGTGGGCGTGGTGATCAAGCACTTGATTCAATGGCTGGCAAATCCGGCGAACGAATATAGTCGAGAGGTTTTGGCTATGTCTCCGGTGATGGCGGAGTTGGAGAAGTTTGGGGAAGGTTGGGGCAAGCGATGGGATCTCATTTTGCAGGCGGTTCAGCGAAGTGGTTACGCGCGATTTGTGAGCGCGTTGATTGCGCCCGAATGGGGGGAGCTTGGATTGTATGGACGGCGAAGGGCTGAAGATCTTATTTCGGCCCTGTCTAAATTTGATGGGGCGGGAGAGGCTTGTCCACGAGCGGCGGCGGATTGGATTCGTGATCTGCAAGTGAACCAGATACCGGGGGTGGCGGCGATTGAGGTGATGACGATTCACAAGTCGAAGGGACTTGGTTTTGACGTCGTAATGTTGCCGGAATTGCCGGATCGCAATCAGGTTCCCAATGCCAAGGATTTCAAAGTAGCCCGTGGTGAAAATTGGCTGCTGCAGGTGCCCGGGAAGTGGGCCTATCTCGAACATCCGGAAACCAAGGCCGCCTTCGAACGTTGGTCGGAATCCCAAAAGTATGAAACACTTTGTCTTCTCTATGTGGCGCTGACGCGGGCGAAGCGAGGTCTTTATGCGTTTCTACCTGAGGAACCGGCGACGCGAAAAGATAAGCCTGCTGGCGAGAGCCACGCAACTCCGGCCAACCTGGTTCGACAATCGACTGGAATTGATTTCCCAGAATCAAATCCGGACTGGACAGATGAGGTGGATTCGCTCGAGGCGCCGGAGCCGAAGGCTTTACCGCGGCTTCCGGACGGGAAGGTTCAGCGAAGTCGAACGAATCCCTCGACTGGCAAAAAACAGTCGAGGACAGGTGGTGGAAGCGGTCGGCGAATTGGAACCGAGGTTCATGCTTTGTTTGAAAAGATCGAATGGTTGGAGCCGGGCAAGGTGCCTTCGATGCCCTACACGGCTGCCGGGAAAATTGTCGAAGACTCGTTGAAGGTTGAGGCGATCCACAAGGTTTTTGAAAATTGTGGAGCGGAGCTTTATCTAGAACAAGCTTTTGAACTTATCTCTCAAGGGAGATGGATGAGTGGGGTGGTGGATCGCATGCACGTGCATCGGGAGGGGGGCGGAATCACTAAAATCGAGGTGATTGATTTCAAGACTGATGGAGTGAAATCCGCGGAGGAATTGGTGAAAAATTATGCCGGGCAAATGATGGATTACCAAGGGGCGCTGGCAGCGGTGTTTGAGGTGGATCCAGGGCTGGTGAAATGTCGTTTGATTTCGACTCACCTTGGCGAAGTGATCGAGGTCGATGAAGTGAGCACGCAAGGAGAATTGAATCTATGAAGGATGAAATCGGTTGGTCTTTTGTGGCCATGAAAGACGGTCAGGAAGTGGTGTCGCGACATGAAGGGTTTTCGGATCGTCATCGCACGAAGGCTTGGACGGCGGAAACGATTGCGCCGGTTTGGTCAGCGACGAAAGGTCCGATGGCGGTGTGCGTCTTGATGGCCCTTCATCGGGTGGGAATGGATGGGGAGTCGTTGGTCGACCGGGTTTGGCCGGAGTTGGGTGCGGGGCAGCTGACCTTTGATGAGATGTTTTCGCATCAGGGCGGCTATGCGGGACTTCACCAGAAGGCGTCGATCTGGGACCGCGAGGCGGTGATTGCTTCGCTTGAGAAGCAGGAGCCCTTGTGGCCGGTGGGGACGCACGGGTATCATCCGAGAACGATTGGTTTTTTGGCGGATGAAATCGTCCGTCGAGTCGATGGACGAGCGTTGGGCAAATTCTGGAGAGATGAAATTGCGGCCCCGGAAGGGATTGATTTTTTGATCGGGCTGCCGGAGGAAGAATTCGAGCGGGTCGCGGAGTTGGTTCCGGCGCGGCTTTCGAAGGCGGGTGAGCCGAAGCCTTTTTACGAGGCTTTGTTGACGAAAGATTCGCTGACGAGGTTGGCGTTTTCGTCGCCGTCTGATTTGGCCGGGGTGAGTGAGATGAATCAGCCGAGAGCTTGGCAGGCCGGGTTCCCCGCCATGGGAGGAGTTGGCTCGGCGCTAGGGTTGGCTAAGTTTTACGACTGGGTATTACGGCAGGATTTTTTAGAGGAATTGATCAGGCCGAGGATTGAGGGTCTGGATGAGATTCAGCGGATTGAGAACTCGTTTGGGTTCGGGGTGATGCTCGGGATGGGCCCAAAGAAGGATTGCTTTGGGCACCCGGGCGCCGGAGGAAGCTATGGTTTTGCAAACGCGGAGACGGGGGCGAGTTATGCCTTTGTGATGAATCACTTTGAATCGAACCTTTTTCCGAGTGGGGAGAGGCTGAAGCTAATCTTGGAAGCTGGGTAGACGTCGGCAGTTACCCCTTTTTTCGGAAGATGGCGAGGTGCTTGTCGACTGATTTGCCGGGGGCGTCTGAGAGGGCCCTTGAGTTGGGATTGATGATGGAGCCGACTTGGATGGCTCCGAGGTTTTCGAGGGCTTCGGTGGCAAGTTCGTGCTCCTTGTCGAAGTAGGAGGTGATGACGAGGAGGCCGTCTTCATTGAGTCGTTCGAGGGCTTGATCGAAGATTTGGGTCCAGACCGGTTTGTCGTTCCAGTAGTTCTGGTGACGGAGGAAGGCGATGTCGGGTGTTCCAATTTCAGCGAGGTCGAGGAGGCGGTCGCCACGGTGGGTGATGAAATCGGCAGAGGTGTTTTGTTCTTCGGCCTTTTGCAGCTCGGTTTTCCAGCGGGAGTTGGCTTGGTCGATCTCGGCGGCACGAATATCGAGGCCTTGAAGGTGGGCTGATTTGGATTTCTCGGAGAGAAGTTTGGCGAGGACCCCGGTTTCGTCACCGCGACCGCAAGCGAGATTGAGCAAGGAAAGGTGGTCTTTTTTCGAAAGATGCGGGTCGAGAAGATCACGGAGATTCGTTTCCAGCGTCTTGAGATCGCCCTGGAGGAGTTCGGTGAAAGGAGTGTGAGGCACGGCGAGAGGTTAATTTAGGATTCGGATTTTGGAATTTCGAAATTACACTTTGACCGTGGACTTACCGATTCGACCAAGACGAAACCGAAAAAGCCCTGGGTTGCGGGCGCTGACTCGTGAAACTTTACTAAGCCCGGGCGATTTTGTGCTGCCGCTGTTTTTGCATGATGTGGATGCTGATGAGGCAATTGAATCGATGCCGGGTTGCACGCGCTGGTCTTTGGAGGGATTGGTGAATGAAGCAGGAGAGGCAATGGCGGTCGGAGTTCCGGCGGTCGTTCTTTTTCCGGCAATTGAAGAATCGCTTAAAACGAAGAAAGGGGAGGAGAGTTTCAATCCCGAAGGTCTGGTGCAGCGGGCAATTCGGGCTTTGAAGGGCGCTTACCCGGAATTAGTGGTGATGACCGATGTAGCGCTCGATCCTTATAATATCGATGGTCACGACGGAATCGTGGAGAACGGTGAGATTTTGAATGACGAGACGGTGAAGGTGCTCTGCCAGCAGGCCGTGAGTCAGGCGGAGGCGGGAGCGGACATCGTTGCTCCGAGTGATATGATGGACGGCCGGGTGGGAGCCTTGCGGGCGGCTTTGGACGAAGCGGGTCACGAGAAGGTTTCGATTTGTAGCTACACCGCGAAGTATGCCTCGGCTTACTATGGGCCTTTTCGAGGAGCTTTGGGATCGGCCCCGAAGGCGGGAGATAAAAAGACTTACCAAATGGATCCGGCTAATCGTCGCGAGGCACTTCGTGAGCTCATGCTGGATCAAGAGGAGGGCGCGGATATGGTGATGGTGAAGCCTGCCGGGGCCTATTTGGATATCATTAGCGATGTCCGGGAGAACACAACTTTGCCAGTGGCAGCATATCAGGTGAGTGGTGAATATCTCATGATTAAGAGCGCTTCGGCCGATGGCTGGGTTAACGAAGAGGCGGTCATGATGGAGAGTCTCATCGCAATTAAACGGGCGGGCGCGGACGTGATTTTGACCTATTTTGCGAAGGAGGCAGCCCGGGTGCTAGGGTCATGACCCAAGCTGGGTTCCTATCTAAAAAAAATGAAATGAGTGCTTGATGAGATTCTTTTCAAAAATGAGCAAGAGAGACCGCCCCTTCCCCGTAGGTGACTTCTAACATGAGTGAGGACAAAGCTGCCGTCGAAAAGCTCCACGCGAGCTATGGGAGAATGAAGGAGGAGTTGGGCCAGGTTATTGTGGGCCAACACGAGGTTGTGGAGCAGGTTTTGATGGCAATGTTTTGCCGTGGACACGCCCTTTTGGTGGGAGTGCCGGGCTTGGCGAAGACGCTCTTGGTGTCGACCGTTTCCCAGGCGCTTGATCTGCAATATAAGCGGATTCAGTTCACTCCCGACCTGATGCCGGCTGATATTACCGGGACGGATGTTCTCGAGGTAGACCCCGAGACAGGCCATCGTGGCTTTAGATTTGTGAATGGACCTCTTTTTGCAAGCATGGTTCTTGCGGACGAAATCAACCGAACTCCTCCCAAAACGCAGGCGGCTTTGCTGGAAGCAATGCAGGAAGGTCATGTCACGGTGGGTGAGCGGACGTTAAATTTACCGGATCCATTCTTCGTGCTGGCAACGCAAAACCCGATCGAGCAGGAAGGAACTTACCCGCTGCCGGAAGCGCAGCTGGACCGATTTCTTTTCAATATCGTGGTGGATTACCCAAATGCTGAGGAGGAGCGCGAGATCATTCGCCGGGTGACGAGCCCAAATTCAGCAACGGTTTCCCCACTGATGACCGGGCCGGAAATTATCCACCTCCAGAATATCGTGAAGCGGGTCCCGGTTGGTGATCATGTGATCGATTTCGCAGCCAAACTGGCCCGTGCAACTCGCCCGGCATCCGAGGAAGCTCCGGATTTCGTGAAGGAAATGGTTGGCTGGGGGGCTGGTCCTCGAGCGGGGATCTCACTGATCTCAGCTGCCAAAGCTCACGCGGTTCTCAGGGGGCGGGTGCACGCGACTACAGGCGACGTTGCTTCTGTCGCTTTGCCGGTGCTTCGTCACCGGGTTCTTACGACCTTCAATGCAGAAGCGGCCGGTGTGAAAAGCGATGACATTATCAAACGACTTGTCGAGGAACTAGGCGGGAAGGATGCCGACATTAAGATCTAGTCTTCGCTTACGAGACCGCACGTAAAAAACGGATGGCCGAAGCTGCTGATCATTTAAAAATGCCCGAGTGCATGCGTTTGCTTGCTCCCGAGGTTGTGGGATCGCTTCGTCGTTTGGAGTGGCTTTCGAGACTTCGAAAGCAAGGGACTTTGACCGGACGTCACACCAGTCCCGATAAAGGCGTGTCGGTGGAATTCGCCGAGCACCGCGAATACACTCTCGGCGATGATTTGCGAAATCTCGATTGGCGCGTGATGGCCAAGAGCGATCGTAACGTCATTAAGCAGTATATTGAGGAGACCAACCTGCGGGCAACCATGGTGCTGGACGTCTCGGGTTCAATGACCTTCAAGGGAGCAGAATCCGATCTCTCGAAATTCGAATATGGCCAGTATCTGGCGGCGGCGCTTTCTTATCTTTTTATTAAGCAGGGTGATGCCTCGGGGTTGGTGACCTTTGATGACACCTTGCGCACATCGATGCGGGCCGAGAACAAGCCGAGCCAGGTTCGTCGAATCTGTGAGGAGCTGCATAATACGGAGCCGGGCAAGGAAACCGGTGTTGGAAAAGTTCTCCACGAAGTTGCGGAGAGAATTCCAAGGCGGGGATTGGTTGTTTTGATCAGCGATCTTTTTGACGAGCCTGAACAAATCGTCGAGGCACTACACCATTTCGATTATCGCCAGCATGAATTGGTGGTTTTTCACGTGCTGGCCGAGGAGGAACTGAGCTTTCCATTCCGAAATTTCCAACGCTTCCGCGATCTGGAAGGGGTGGAGGAGATGTTGCGAATTGATCCGCAGGCCGTGCGGGCGGCGTATCTTCAGAAGTTGAAGGGTTTCATCGCCTCGATTGAGTCGGTGTGCGGAAATCTTCGGGCCGATTACGTGCCGGTAACGACCAAGACTCCGGTGTCGGACGCTTTGGTTCGCTATCTGGGAAGGAGGAAGAGGTAAGATGCTTTTTCGAAATCCCATTTTTTTGGCAGGACTTGCGGGAGTTTTGATTCCGGTGATTTTGCACCTGATTCGTCGTCAGGCTGCCAAACCCTATGACTGGGGGGCAATGCGTTTTCTCTTCGATACCGTAGCGGCGCGGCGCCGGAGAATGGAGTGGGAGGATTTCTTACTGATGATCACGCGCTGTCTGTTGATTGCGCTAATCGTATTGGCGGTGTCCCGACCTTTTGTACCACCTGATTCAGGGATTCCGTGGCTCTTCATCCTCCCGCTTGGTTTGCTGGGAATCGCGGCATTTGGTGGTTCCTTTGTTCTCTCGGCGCTTAAGTGGAAGTGGCTGATGCGTGTCATGGCTGGTTTGATGATTGCCGGAGCAGTCTTTCTGATTTGGCAGGAAAAAAATCTTAATCTGAAAAGGTTTCAGACCAGCGAACGCCGAGACATTGCGATTGTGATCGATGGTTCGACTTCGATGTTGTTGCGTGTGAATGGTCGCACGGCATTTGAGCGAGCAATTGAGGAAGCTCAAAATTTTGTGAAGGAAGCTCCGAAGGGAACAGCCTTCTCGATTGTTCTCGGAGGCCCGGCTCCGGAGCTCAAGACGGGAACGCCGCTTACTCATCGGGCTGATGTTCTGGAGGTGCTGGAACAACTCGAACCGGTGGGCGGTCCCTTTCGGGCGCACGATGCCTTGGGTATGGCAACGCTCTCGCTGGCCGAGGGGCGTGGTAGTAGTAAGGACCTCGTTGTGTTTACCGACCTTCAGCGAATTGGTTGGCAATTTGAGAGCACGACTTCGTGGGGGAATCTTGGGGATGCATGGGAAGGCCTTCCTGAGGGTTCCAAGCCGCGTCTATTACTACGGTCCTTTGATCCGCCTGAGAAGTTGCGTAACGTGTCGGTGACTGGAGTTGAGCTTTCCCGTGAGGTGGTTGGAACAGATCGTGAGGTGGCAATGAGGGTCTCGATTGAAAATACTGGAATCGAAGTGGTGACCCCCGGATTGATGCAAGTCTCAATTGGTCAGGAGAAATTGGAAGCGAAAGGGCTGGGACAGATGGCGCCGGGGGAAAGCACGATTCTCGATTATCGTTATCAGTTTACGGAAGTCGGTCCGCAAGTCATCAGGGTTGATCTCGATGGAAACGATGATCTTTCCGGAGATGATGTCGCAGAGAAGGCTGTGTGGGTCAAAAAGACGCTCCCTGTTCTGATTGTTGAGGGGAATGCCGGAGCTTCCTTCTTCCAACGTGCCGGAGGTTATCTTGCCCTTGCTCTCGCTCCGGTGGGCGAGAAGGAAGAGACTTTTATTGATCCAAGGGTCATCGATGCTGCCGCTTTGACCCGCGAGGAAATCGATGACGATGCGGTGATTGTTCTGGCAGATGTGGCACGCCTTCCTGCATCCGCAGCGACGCGAATTGCCGACTTTGTTGTTAATGGCGGTGGTCTTTGGATCGTTGCAGGCCCGAAAGTTGATCCGGTTTATTATGAATCCTGGAGCGGAGGTGATGGCAAGGTCATGCCTCTGAAACTTGGCGAAATGGAGTTACCTGAAAAAGGGGTGCAAGCTGCTCCTGGAAGTTTTGACCATCCGGTGCTGCGGCTCTTCAAGGATGAGGCAGGTCAGGATTTGGGTGAGGCCGTAATCGAGGGATATCGGACGTCTTCTAATCTAGTGGAAGGCGCGCTAGCTGCAGCTCGATACAGCGATGGCGAGATTTTCCTCGCGACCCGGAGTTACGGTAATGGTCGCGTTATCGTCACCACCACTGCTCTTGATGCACGGATGGGGAGTTTGCCTGCCCGGCCGAGTTTCGTTCCGTTTGTCCACGAGATGACGAACTGGTTGGCCGGAGGCCAGACCGTGGACTTGAATGTTCGAGCCAGTTGGAGTCCGACTCTTTCACTTCCTGGTGGTGGTGGACTGAACGCCGAGTATCGTTCGCTTGAAGGGCAGGGGAAGAGCATCAGCCGAATTGATCCAGTGATTGACTTTAATTGGGGAGGTCGTGCTCCTGAGAAAGGATTGCGGGCTGATAAGTTCGGAGTGACTTGGACTGGTGCGCTGATCCCACCAACATCAGGTGAATATATTTTCGAGGTGACAGTCGATGACAATTTCGTGCTGAAGCTCGATGATGAGACTGTTTACGAATCGAAGGGGATTGAGGGACGAAGCGAGAAGGTTGAGCTTTTGGCTGGTAAGCCGGTTAGCTTTTCAGCGATCTATGAAGAGGAATGGGGAGATGCCTATGTAACGCTTTCATGGCGGCGGCCGGATGGTTTGAAGGAGGTCATCCCGGCATCGGTCTTTAATCCGGTGAGTCGCGATGAGCTGAGTGTTGTTTTGGGAGAGTCATCGGCAAAAGACCCTTTGGGTCGTGATCGTGATGTCTCGGCTTATCTCGGCCGACGCGGTAAACTTTTGGAGGTAGATGGGTCGGCTATTCCAGGAGAATATCTCGTGAGTATTCCCGATTCGGTGCAAGATCTGCTTTCGGGTGAAAAAGAGGTCCCGCTGGTTGTTGAACGAGAGGGTGATGAAAGCAGACTCGAGCCCTGGAATGACGATGATCGCGACTTGATCCGTCGAGAGATTGATCTCATTGAATTAAAGTCCATCAAAGATGTTTTGGCTGCATTAAGGGGCGAAGGATTTGGACAGGAGATTTGGAAGGTGCTGGCAATTGCGGCCCTTGTTTTATTCTTCCTGGAAGGAATTTTGGCACGCTGGGTTTCGAAATCGCGGAAGGCCGGAGAAGAGGTGAAAGTTGATTTCGAAAGACGGGATGAGATTCCTGATTCGTTTTTTAAGTCGGCTGCGAAAACCAAAGGTGTGAGAGGAGGAGCGGCGTGAAGATATTGATTCGTAGCGTTACGATATTTTTTTTGCTTTGGGGTGTGGTATCGCTCTTGGCTCGTCGGCTAGAGGTGAATCCTTTTTGGTCGGATTGGGTGATTCCCTTGATTGGAGCCCTTGGTGCGGAACTGGTTTTCTGGAGTTATCGATACGAAAGGACCGCGATTAGCCCTAAGCGGGGGCGTCTCTTACTCGGCCTGCGATTGACGGAGTTAGGATTGCTTTTATGGATTCTATTACAACCGGTCTGGAGTCGCTACGTTGAACGGGAGATCGAACGTGAAGTGATCGTAATGATTGATGACTCCGCTTCGATGGATCTTGTCGATGATGGTCAAAATAAATCACGATTGGAACTTGCCCGCGAGCAACTTGAGGCGAGTGGATTACTGGATGAACTCGATGGTAAAGTAGGCGTTCGCGAAGTGCGGGCTGCCCGGCGTGCTCTTCTTGATGAGAGCGAAGAAGTGGAAGGTTGGGATCAGGCCACTGATTTGGCGGGAGGATTGGAAGCTGTTCTGGATCAAGTTCCACCTGATCAATTAGCTGGGGTGGTTTTGCTCAGCGACGGGCGTCACAATCGCCCCGGAAGTGTTGAGGATGTTTCGCGGCGGTTCGGAATCCTTGACGCTCCAATTGCGATCATTCCATCGGGTAGCGATGTTCCTCCAAAGGATGCCGCGATTATTTCGGTCAGCTCTCCCGACTCGGTCTACCTTGGTGACCGAATCAGGGTGGGTGCTCTTTTGAAATTCGATGGATATCGAGGCAAGAAGGCAAAATTGCAATTGTTTGCGGGCGACAAAGAGCTCGATACGAAAGAGATTTCTATTCCACAGGATAATTACCGTGAGGAAGTGAAGTTTCGCCATGCTCCGGATGAGGGAGGGGTCGGGGAATACCGGGTATTATTAACCGGGTTGGAGGACGAGACCTTCGAAAATAACAACGAGTGGGAATTCCAGACAGTCGTCAGTGACGCGCGGACGAATGTCCTCTTAATTGACAGGCATCCGCGCTGGGAATTTCGATACTTGCGGAACCTTTTCTATGGGCGTGACCAGTCAATTCATCTTCAGTCTGTGCTGCTTGAACCTGATCGAATTTCGGGCCACACTCCTCCAAAGGTCGTGGCTTCGGCAAGTCGTCCGTTTGGAGAGTCCAATGCCACGCATTTGCCGGAGACTGAGGGGGAATGGCGCAAGTTCGACGTTATCATAGTCGGCGATATTGGACCTGATGCGCTAAGTAGCGAGCAGTGGAGTATCTTGCAAAGTTGCGTTAGTGAGAGGGCTGCACTTTTGGTTTTGGTTGCTGGGCCGGAGTATATGCCGCATTCTTTTGAATCAGAAATGGCTCGCGAATTGATCCCGGTGAAATACGAGGCCTCGAGGAGAACCTTTTATGGTGGAGATGAAGAGTTTCGTTTCGCTCTCACTAATACTGGTCGCAATCACCCGATTACGGCGCAGGTCGAGGGGCAGATGAGTAACGAGCGTCTTTGGAAGGGATTTCCTGCGATTCGCTGGAGACATCCGGTAGAAGGTTTGCAGCCTGGTGCCGAGGTTCTGCTTTATGCAGAGGATCCAGACGCGAAGAAGCGAAAGGTTGATTCCGCTGCTAGCCTAGACGCTGCGCTTTCTGAGGTGGCGCGCCGCCGTGAGCGGGAGGCAGAGAATGCCCTCTTGGTGACCAGACAGACAGGAGCAGGAAAAGTGGCCATGCTACTTGCTGATCGGACATGGCGGCTTCGTGAAGGTGTTGGCGATATCTATCACCACCGTTTTTGGGGCCAACTGGTCCGCTGGGGTGCCGGTCCAAACTTACGTGCCGGTAACGAAAAGGTGAGACTTGGTACGGACCAGCTAACCTACACCGGAGATGATCGAGTTCAAATCATGACACGGCTTCGGGATGACGATTTAAATCCTATCGTTGACAAAAACTTGATCGCGAAAGTTTCTCATGAGTCTGGGGAGGTGATTCAGGTTCCACTGAAATATCGTGAATATTCCAACGGAATTCACGAGAGTCTTGCGGGACCGTTTCGGAAGTCGGGGACTTATGAGGTCAAAGTGCGCGACGAAGTAATTACGAGCTTTCGAGTGGTTGGAGCCCGAAGCGCAATCGAGCTTTCCGAGACAACTCTCAACCAACCGCTCCTCGATTCAATTGCCATGATGTCGGGGGGGAGGGTCTTCAAAGGCGATGGACCCCTCGGTGATCTGTTCTTGAAGGGAGATGAGACGCGGATGGAGCTCCGTGAGACTTCGCTCTGGGATATCTGGCCGGTGTTGCTGCTGCTGGCTGTTGTTTTAACGGCAGAGTGGGTAATCCGAAGACGCGGTGGACTTAGCTAGGCTCGATGAGATCGAAGTGTCCTTTGAGGACAAGATCCAATCGTCCGGTTCGGAAAAGTCGTTTTTTATCGATGGCCAGAGGAGTTGGAGTTTCCTGATATCGCCGGGTGGTTCCGGAAACCTTGGGGAGTTGGTCGAAACGGACAGACTTCTCGCCAGGCGCGATTGGGATGACGTGGACTTTGCTCTGCCATCGATCTCCCTTTTTTCCTTCGGCCCAGTGGTGGACACCGGCCTCGGCTTGGAGGATGGTCAGGGCTCCAAAACCATTCATGCGAGCAGCCCAGAACATTGGGCTGCGGAGTTCTTGGAGATTCATTCCACGGCTGGCTGCCCATGATTGATACATGGAGCGAAGTTGCTCAGCAAAAGGGACGTCATTTGCGCTTGCTTCAATAAGGAGAAGAGCGTCATTCGCTTCCCTAGCTGTAATTTCGGGGTAGGCTTGCTCAAGTAGGAAGAGACGCTCGGCTTGTTTTGAAACAAGGAGTCGGATTTTTTCGGGCGAAGAAGGGCGGCTATCTGGATTGTTAAGAAGCCGCTCAAGAAGTGATCCGATGGCATTGAGTGATGCTTCGACCCGATCGATATATTCGGCGAGTGCGAGATGATGCCAGCGATCTTCCGATTGCCAAAAGCCTTCTTTTTGCATCGCTTCGAGGCAGGCTTGCTTGGATTCGAGATAGGCCTCGAGGTTTAACAATTCATCAAGATCCTGATGTCTCTGGCAAAGGTGTTTGAGCTCATCTTCAGAACCGGTGGGATTGAGGATAAGATGTCGGTTCGAGAACTTCGCTACCTCTTCGTCCGGGCCAGCGGCAAGATCGTCCTCGGATTGATCGAGTGAACTGTCCCAGTGGAGTTCGCCATCTCGCGCATAGATAAAGAGAAGCTGTTCTTCGGGGGGGAGAACTCCATTCACGATGTCTTTGGAAAGCGGACCGAGAAGATATTGATCCATGGCCCGCATCAGGGGACGGGCCCCCATGGTTGGAGTGAAGCCTTTTTCGAGAAGGAGTTCGGAAGCTGTTTCATCCCACTCGATAACCCATGGGCGATTTCTCAAGCCCCGTCGGGAGAGGGTGTGGGAAAGTTGATGACGGAGGATTTCGCGCATTGTTTCGCGACTGAGCGGTCGGAAGGTCACGATTCGATCGATTCGATTCACGAATTCCTTGCGGAAGGTTTGCTCGATTGCTTTCTGAATTTCGCGAGGTTGGTAGGAAGGATGTTGGCTCTGATTGAAGCCCATCGAGACGGCTTGGGCATCGCGCGCGCCAAGGTTTGAGGTCAGAATAATGATGGTGTTCCGAAGGTCGGCTGTATTGCCTTGGGAATCGGTGAGGCGGCCATCATCAAAAACCTGGAGGAAGAGGTCCCAGACGTTTTGATTGGCCTTCTCGAACTCGTCGAGAAGGACGAGAGAGAAAGGCTGTTGCCGAATTCGAGAGGCCAGAGAAGATCCTTCATCAGGACTGCCAATTAAGCGAGTTAAGGAGCTTGGATCCTGAAACTCGGACATGTCCAGGCGGATCATACGTTGCTCCGAACCAAACAGGAATCTTGCGAGGGTTTTGGCGATTTCGGTTTTCCCGGTTCCGGTAGGGCCAGCAAAAAGAAAAACTCCTAACGGACGCGAGGGGTCGGTGAGTCCGGCCTTGATCATGGCAATTCGTTCGACGAGGGAGGTGACGGCTTCGGGTTGCCCAAGGACGCTTTGATCAAATTTTTCCTGAAGGGCTTGAAGATCGAGATTTAGTTCATCGTCGATGATTTCCATGGGCATGCCGGTCCTTGAGGCCAAGGCGCGGAGGAGCGCAGGGCGATCAATGGGAACCGAAGTTCCTCTATTGTGATCACATTCGCGCTGAAAACATTCCTTGAGAAGGTCTAGCAGCAGACCAGGCATGGCGTGACCGAGCGAATACTGACGCGCCAATTTTAAACCTTCAGCGAGAGTTTCACTGGTGCTCCCGGGTCTCTTTCCAAGTTGTCCGGGGTGTCTATTGATCCAATCACCAGCCATCTCGAGGGCCAATTTTTCAGTAGGTTCGTCAACTTTAATGATATCGACAGCTGTGTCGATTCTAGGCGAAGATGTTTTGAGTTTACTGAGAGAACTTTCAGGTGTTTCACCAAGGATGAGGATGTTTCCTTCAGCAAGATCCGGGAGGATCATATCAAAGATACTGGTGGGGCTGTATTGATGACGGCCCGTGAGTTCCAGTTCATGAAATGAATCAGCAATCCAGACAACCTTGCGTCGACGGAGGATACGCAGGAATTCAAGCATCCGTTGCTCAAGTTGTCCGATGTGGCTTTGTCCGGATTGCAAATTTGCTGAAGTAGCAGTAATCACGATGAACCCTTGCTTTTGAAGATCCCGTGCGACGAGTCTGGTGAGCGAGGTTTTACCAACACGGCTGGTTCCGGTGACCAGGACCGAACGTGGTTGTTCGGTTCGGGTGAGACGTTCGAGAATGGCAGTCTTTTGCGATTCCAATGCCGAGGGTTCCAGAATCGGTGAGCCGTCGTCGAGGCGATCGGTGATGGGTTCAAGAATAGTGGCAAATTGGCGGAGGAATTCACGTGGGTCGCCGGGTTCGCCAATTCCTTTTTCCTCAAGTTCTTCAAGGAGGACCTTGGCTTGTTCCTCGGGGAGGCGTTTGACGATAGTTTTAACATCATCGAGGTCCCAGCTGTCGATTTGGCGATTGTGATCGGCAAAGGTGAGTTCTTCTCCGGAGGAGATCCGCTCTGCCACGAATTTGCGAAGGGCTTGATCGATTTGAAAATCATCCCATGGACTGTAAACGGCAGCAAAAACGGGGCCGATGGTGGGCTCCTTGAAAATTGAAGGAATACAGCGGAGAGCGGTAATTGTCCGGTGGGTCGAAGGATTCCGGATGTGAGAAAATAGAGCTGGTTTCAGATTCTCTTTATCAAGGTCTTCGCGACCACACGCCAAATGCAGGGCAAGCATGGCCATAAAATCATTTTCGCTCTTGAGATGAACGACGAGATCTTCGGCGGGGATCTTCTGGGTTTCTAATTCGGCAAGGGCACGTTGAAACTTGGGATGCTCGATGACTCCGATGGTAGTGGGGATCTTTGAGAGACCAGACCCAAGTTTTTGAGACCAGGCATGAATATCCTTGGGTTTCTTCTCTTTGGTCTTTTTTTTCTCCTCTTTTAGAGGGTTAGCTTCATCAGCTGAAAATTCGAGACCCGGAGATGGCTCAGACTCACCGGATGGGGGGGCTTTCGGTGAAGTTACATTTCGACCAACCCAGAAGGCGGCCGCGATACCGAGGGCAAAGATGATGAGAATGGGGAGATGGTCCATGAATCGCTGACAGAATGAAAGGTTGTTTCAAAAGGGCAAGCGGGACCTTTCATTGCTTGGGAAAGGATTCAATACCAGCTGACGAAGTGTCTCGTCTTAATTCTGCCGAGATTAGCTTGGGTCCCAGGGAAATATGTAAACGCGTTCAGAAATATTTAAGGTAGAGTAAAGCAAGGCTTTTGGTCGGGACAAGCAAGCGATTTCCCGGGACCGATAAGACGTTGTGAAACCAACTGCCAAAGGATCCGAGTTTAATCAATACGCGCTCGATCTGAATTCATTGCCGAATGACCGGAGCTAGGTGGGGAGGTTGTTTCAGGAAATCACTCGGGTATGAGACGATAAATCCGGCGTTCACAGCGTAAGTTTCGACCAAGCGTGGTTTTCGCATATTTTATAGAAATCTTGTAACTGTTGCTTGGACGATAATAAGGCGGAGGGATAGGATCGCGTTCTAATGATCCGGCCACGAAAAAAATTTACCATTCACGATTTGAGAGAGCTAAAGGGTAAGCGATGTCTGACCCACATTCATGTGAAGTCTCCGGAAGAGGCTGCGGCTGCGGAATTAGCCGGAGTTGATCTCATGAGTTGTAGTTTCGACTCTCCTGCTGCCCAGGAGAAGCTTCCTAAGCTGGTGGAAGCGGCACCGAACAGTTTTCTTTCTGGTGCTACTCCGAATGGCCTCGCTTCTCAGGAAGAGGCAATCCGGGTTGGATTTCAGGCTCTCGAAATGGGTGCCAGCTCAGTTTATTGTTCGGCAAGTCCATGGATCATTGAGGCTATGGCAAGGGAGGGGATTCCCGTTGTTGGACATCTTGGCCTCGTTCCCCGGCATGTTACGTGGACGAATTACCGGGCAATCGGCAAAACCGCGGAAGAAGCGAAAATGCTTTATGATAAAATGAAGGCGCTTGAGTCAGCGGGAGCTTATGCTGCTGAGATAGAGTGCGTTCCTCACCAGTTGGCGAGTTGGTTATGCATTGAGACCTCAATGATCTTGATGTCTCTAGGCTCTGGTTCAGGCTGTGACACCCAGTTTTTATTCTCGGATGATATTCTGGGTGATTATGATGAAAGGCTCCCGAGGCACGCCAAAGCATACCGAAATTTTTCAGCGGAATTCCGCCGTTTGCAGACCGAGCGAATTGCGGCCTTCAAGGAGTATATTGCTGATGTGGGAGGCGGCTCCTTTCCCCAATCAAATCATTTGATCGAGATGGATGAGGCCGAATTGAAAGCAGTGCAGGATTCGATAAAAGAGTCCTAGGCAAAAATGGACTTGGTGACACGGGCATGGGCGTCAGTGAAACGAAAATATAGCCCCCGGAAACGGGTGGTGAGGTTCTTTTGACCGAAGTCAAGTTGGTTTATGGTGGTAGCGTTGGGGGCTAGGTCGTCAGTGTTCCACTCCTCCTCTGACGAGCTCCATGGTGAACTACAAGGATAGTAATCGCTGCGATCAGTGCCCCCTCTGGACATTGGATTCTCCGCCAAAGATGACAAGAGTGTCTTCGGGCACGCCGCGTTGCTGGAGGTTTTTAATTAGGTCGACGCATGCTTGATCGACGTCTTTGCGATTCTTTTTGAGCCCCCAAAAGCCAAATGTTGTCCTATTCGGATGCCTTTTTGATCCATGTTTTAAGAAGATCGTTTTGGTTGATTCTTAATGGATGTTTTGTCGGCATGTGGCATATCGGCGTCATCCCCATGGGGGAGGTTTATCCGATTGATGATAGGTGATTTCTTGGGCCTGCCCGGGCCGATCGCTGGGCCTGAATCAGCTCCCTTGGGGGCAGATTATGTTTCTCGAGCCGTAGATCTCCTATCAAACCTTCTTATTATGGCCGTTGCAGGTGTAAATTTATTTTTGGATATAATAGACTAGATTTCTGTTGCGAAATTGATCTTCGCAAAATTTGCGGGGGCGGGAAGCAAAAGAACAGGGAATAGATGTAATCTGCCCCCCTAGACGGGGGATAGGGCTCAATTCTAAGCTTGAAGAATCTGGTGATTAAAATCCTGAACAAAGTCGCCAAATCGCCGAAAAATGCTTGGTGTCGTGGTACGTTTCCTTTTAGTTGATTTCAGTTAAGTTTTATGAAGTGTCCCCGTTGTGTGCAGAAAATCCATCCTGGGGCGGCTTTGTGTCCCCATTGCGGGTTCACGATGGTGCATGCAGATGAGGTTTTTGGAAAAAAGGATATCAAGTTGAAGAAGTTCTCCGACGTCGCGGGGGTATTCCGAATGAAGGACCGCGAACCAATGCGGAAAGTTCTGGAGGGTTTTGAAACTAAGTTCCCGCAGTTGTTTGTGTCGATTTACTTGGGAGCGTTCGAAGATTTGAAAAGTCTTCGCCAATACGGTTTCTGGATGCTCAACCGGACCCATTATGTTGATGTTGAGTCCAAGCGGCCGAACGCTACAGGGATTTTGATTCTTGTGGATGTCAATGCAAAGAGCGCTTCAATTACTTATGGCTATGCTCTCCATCCCTACTTGGATGAGAGTTCGACCTTTGCCGCATTATCCACCGGGCACCCTCTGTTTCTGCAGGGTGATTATCTTGGAGCTTTGAAGGCGGTGATCCAGAAATTGGAAGTGCTTCTGATCAAAGGTTGGAGACGTGTCACCAAGGACCCTGTCACAGTTCTCGCAGAAGTTGGTCAGATGCTCAAAGATGATGGCGCAGGCCAGGGAGAGGCAAGAGTCGTAGAATCACCCAGCGGAACATTAGGGGAGGTCGAGGGATGAGTAAAAGCATCGGGTTTATTTGCGCGGGAATGATATCCTTGTTATTTGCTCAGGCTGTTGACGAGGAACCTTTGGCTGATGTCGAGAATCCGGATGGACTCCCCGAGTGGGATGCTGAGGAACTCGAGGAGCTTGAGTCAGGAAAATATATCCCCGGTTCAAGTTTGATTGGAAGAATAGCGCGAGAGGTTCTTGATTCGGAAACGCAGGAGGTCATTGAGCTGGATCCAGTAATCCGAGAGCTTCCAGAGGAGGATCCGATGTCCGGAGAGTTGGCCAAAGTGATCGGAGCGGAGTTCCTCTCGGAGTATTTTGAGGGGCCTGCGAATACATATCTCATCGATCCTCAAGGGCTTCTCTCGACGCAGGAGTTTCTGGATCGGGAAAGGTTTCTCAACTACCACGCTCGGGATACTGCCATTAATTGTTATCTCTATATTTTTGACGGTGTCCAAGAACTGCCGGAGGGGAGGTCTTTGCAGGCCTTAATGGACTCGCACTTCGAGGTCGATGAACCTTTGGCGGTAGTCTTCTATTTCATGGGCGATGCGGGTCGCTCTCAAATGGTGTTTTCCAATAAAGTTGTAGAAGTGTTGAAGCTGGAAGAGCGGGAGAAGGTTTTGAGACTGGCGATCGAAGATGCTTACGAGAAATCGGATGCAACCTCACAGTTGGATAGTTTTTCGATGCAGTTATCGATAGGTTTGGCGAGATTAGAGGAAATTGTGACGAAGGAGGGAGGTTCGCTATTAGGGGGCGAGACATTTCTCATGTTGGATGAAACTGATCCTTTGCTGAATGAACCGACGCTTTGGGAGAAATTGATGTTGAATCAAGGCCTTTTCTACATGCTGTTGGGGCTTGCTGTCGTAATTCCCGCTGCCTTGCTTGGATTTATTGGACGCTGGATTGCAAATAAAAGAAGAGTCTACGTGTTTCCAATCGCAGAAGGCTCTCTGCTACTTGATGCTCCTCACGCAGCCGGGGTTGGTGGCGTCCTTTCGTTTGTTTCAGCGACAGCCCCGCCTTCGAGCCAAAAACAGGATGTCCCCGATTATCTCCAGAAAATGTAAAAGTGTCTTTTTGCTCTTTAGTCGCTTGTCGATATCGAATCGGGAGCCGGGTCCTTAACTTTGAAAAATCCTGAATTTAGATCGGATGTTTATTTGAGTCAGGGTCCGGGGGCAGTTGACCGTTAGCTGTTCGTTTGTTGATCAGATTTTCTCACTGTCATAATCCACGAAGGTTGACATTTTTGAGTGTTATCGGTTCTAGGGGCAGATTAAGGTCTCCCCACAACTGATTATGACACCTCTTTTCCGGAAAATTCTTGGAATGAACTGGGTCCTCGTTCTGACGATGTATGGGCTCCTGTTATTCGGAATTTTTGCGATTGAGAGCGCGGCCCGCCACTTGCCTGGTCCGGGTGGGATGCCTGGAGGTGAATTTTTCTCAGGAAGGCAGAAACTTTGGATTGGCTTGGGCACACTCGTGTATTTTGGGGCCTCATTGGTTGACTATAGGTGGGTTCGCTGGTTGGGGGTTCCCATGTATTTGGTTGGGATCGCATTAACAGTGAAAGCGATGGGGGTGAACGATGTTTCCCACCGTCTAAGTCTCGGTCCGATTAGTTTTCAGCCAGCCCAGAGTGCCATCACAGCTGGAATTCTAGCGATTGCAACGCTCGCACAGGATTTACCTAGGTTACATCGCTTTTTTGGACAGCCATTTTTTCGTGTTTTACTTATCGGGATGCTGACCGGGATTCCTTTTCTTTTGGTGGTGAAACTTGGCGATATGGGATCGGCGCTGGTTTGGGTGCCGGTTGCGGTGGTGGTGATGCTGGTGAGCGGGATTCCGTGGCGATATTTGATCTTCCTTGCGGCAATTGCGATTGGAATGGCTCCGATTGCCTATTATGCGATCCTGCCGACTGCCTCCGAGCGTGGTACTGAGCGAGTGGAAACCTATCTTGAGTCCGTGGAAAGCGGCGTTGTGGAAAGTCCCGACGAAGCGAATACCTATGCGGCCTACTGGGTTTCAACTGCGGTTGGTAAGGCCGGTTGGAAAGGGACAGGTTTTGGTGCAACCGAAGAGCAGCAGTCACTCCACGCCAAGAAGCTCATTCCCTGGACGACTGCTCACAACGATTTCATTTTTGCGGTCATTGCGGAAGAACAGGGTTTCCGTGGGGCTTTGTTGCTAGTTACGGCGTTTGCACTTCTTTTGATCCAATGCCTCTTTATTGCTTTTTACAGCCGTGATTTAGCAGGGAGAATCATTGTTGGAGGCGTGGTGGGCCTGTTTTTTGCCCACATGTTCGAGAGTATTGGAATGTGCGTCTTGCTTACGCCGATCACTGGTATTCCACTACCATTGGTCAGCTATTCAGGCACCTTTGTGGTGATATGCATGTTTCTGCTGGGGCTGGTTCAGAGTGTCTGGGTGCACCGCAGCAAATACAAATATATCGAAGTCGAAACCTAGGCCCGCCCCTGATTTAGTGATAGGCTTCGACTTGACCTAGGTAAGAAAG
>JBDNAG010000304.1:0-18244 GCA_039768565.1 Akkermansiaceae bacterium
CCACGCTCGTAACCGAGGGAAGCGTCATCGGCAGGAAAAGGGGTCGAGATGATCGCGGCCTTCTGTGAATCTGCGGTATAAAGAACTTTGGACGGAATCGGCTCCCAGGTGCCGTGAGGCGGTTTCCACTCGATGAGGAGTGAGGATTTTTCCTCCTTGTAGCAGACAAAGTCGATGAAGATGGGGACGGCATGCCCTCCGAGCAGGAATGTGTTTTTTTCGACCGTCCGCATTTGATTACCAGAGGAAACCCAGGCGTCGATGAAGGCGTCTTTTTTCTGGTTGGGTTCATTGAGGAAAATTCGAACTCCATTTGGTGATTTAAGTCGAAATCCGTATTCACCGGTTTCGGGAGGAAGGATTGAGCCGGTCCAGAAGATGGAATGAGCTTTGGCGTTGAGCTCTTCGACACCGTGTTTTTTGTGGACGTCAAAGTCGATGGTCGGATCGACCCGTTTGACGAGGGCCTTCTTCCGGTTGTTCATCTTTTCCTTGTTGAAATAGTGCCCGCGGAGGCCGTGCTCGTCACCCATCCAGGCACGATTACGAAAAGATTGTACGATGTCGGTGATGGCCCGTCGATGTTGGTGCTGGGTGCGTCGGAGAAGGTCTTTGCGAACCGGCTTCAAACGAGCCTGGGCTTCGGGAGAGTAAAAGGATTTATGAATGTATTCCGCGACAAGCCGGGCGTCCTCATCGATGACTGCGTCCTCGTCTTCCTCCGGCATGGTCCGGTGAATGTATTTGGCAAGTGATGCGATGGACTTTTTCCCGACCAAGGCTTCGTCATATTCGTCGGCCACTCCCTGGCCCTGATCACCGTGGCAAGAAGTGCAGTGCTGGGTATAAATTTCAGCACCGCGGTTTCCTAGGGCCGGAAGAACGGAAAGGAGTCCCAAGAGTAACCAAAGACGCATGCTTCCATTACGGAAGATGTAGGGGTTTGTTTCACCAAGCGGGATGAAGTCTAGGTGGGTTGGACCAGCTTTTTGACGTATTTGGCAAGCAAGTCTGCCTCGAGATTGACCCTTTGTCCAAGGGTCGCTTTTCCGAGGTGGGTGGCCTTCAAGGTGTGAGGCGTGATCCAAAAGACGGCGGACTCTGTGGTGAGTTCGGCGATGGTGAGTGAGATGCCATCGATGCAGAGGGAGCCTTTGTCGATGCAAAGCGAGAGCACGGATTCCGGGAGGGCCACATCGAGTCGATAGTCCTGACCCATCGGCGAGAGGTCAATGATGGTTCCGGTATCGTCGACATGTCCTTGCACGAAGTGGCCGCCGAGGCGGTCTCCGACGGCGAGGGCGCGTTCCAGATTGACTTGGTTCCCGGGTTGCAAGCCTCCAAGTGAGGTGACCTTGAGAGTTTGTGCCAAGAGGTCGAAGCTCACCTTGTCACCGAGTGAGGCGACGGTGAGGCAGCAGCCATTGGTTGCGACAGAATCGCCCAAGGCCAGTTCTTCAGCGAACGGAATATCCAGGCTCAAGGTCGCTTGCTCTCCTTTTTCTATCAAGGAGACAACGGTGCCGGTCGCTTCGACAAGTCCGGTGAACATCTTAATGGGTTTCCTCCGTTTTGGCTGGTTTTGGGTCTTCATTCATGCCCGAAGATGGCAGCAGCATAAAGCATGCTCCCATGATTATGGTTGGAATGAAGGCCGCCTTAGCAAGTCCGCCGGGAGAGACGCCGCCTTCGAAGTAGCGGCCAAGGACTGACTGTCCCGCGGGGTTTGGAGCGTTCGCAATTACGGTGAGGCCGCCACCGGTTACCGCACCGGCGAGTACGGCATACTTTGACATGATCGGTAGCCCCGGAGCTTGAGAGGCCAGATAGGTAATGGCAGCGTTGTCGTTAAAGGCAGTGAGAACGGTGGAGCCGATCATGAGGAGCCATGAATTGTCGATGGAGGTCAAAAGAACCGAGATCCACCAGCCCTGGCAACCGCCGTGAATGACGAGTCCGGCGAGGAAGAAACCGACGAGAATCGGGCTCTTCATATCGACATCGTTCTGGTGGTGGCCGGTGGCCTGGGTGAACCCAATGAAGAAGAGGAATCCAAAGATGAAGACCATCTGGTAATGGGCGGTGAGGACGGTGAAAGCGAGGAAGAGAAGGTGAATGATAGTGATCCAGGCGGGGATGGGATCTTCGCGCTCAACCCATCGTGAAGGTATGTGCATGTCGTGACCTTCCTTGCGGCCCATGTTGGCAAATTCTTTTTTAAAGTATGAGAAATAGAGAATGTTCGAAATAACGATGCCCACGACTGCCTTCCATCCGAAGTTCATGAACATGAAGTCCATCCCGAATTGCCACTTTGAAGCGATCATGAGAACGGGAGGGGCGGCAAAGTGGGTCAGGGTGCCGCCTACGGAAATGTTCACGAAAAGTAGGCCGAGAGTGGCGTATGCGAATTTTTTGGACGGATTGAGATCAAAGAACTTTTTAGCGAGAAGCATGGCCGCGATGGTCATGGCAGCGGGTTCGGTAATGAAGGAACCGAGAATAGGGGTAATGGTGAGGGCAGAGAGCCACCAGGCGGCAGGAGTTCCCCCAAAAAGCTTGGCAACTTTATCAACCATGGATTCTGCAAAGCGAACCACGGGGCGGGTAGCGGCGATGGCCATGACGATGACCACGAACATGGGCTCGGTGAAGTTGACGTCCTTGCCGATATAGTATTCGAGCTGTTTGATACCAGCTCCGAGTCCGTCACCTTGGATTCCGAAGAACCAGAGAATTGCGGCACCTAGCGCAACTACCCAGATTCCAAAAATGGCCTCCACCTCTCCCAGAAAGTGAAAGAGGTTGGCCTTGAATGAAACGTGGTCCTTGGCGTCGTCGTGAGGTTTGGCCTCGGCTGTTAAGCCCAGTTCGACAATCTTCTTTTTGTGCTCGTGCTCATGCTTGTGAGCCATCTCGATAAAGAAACCGCTGAGAAAGGTGTGGATGATGGCACAGAGGAAAATAATGGTGGCAACGATATTGAAGCCACCTTGCTGACCTGCCCGGTATTTAAGTTTTTCCCAAATACCCCAATCCTTGTTTTCAGTCTCTTTTCCTTCGTATTCGGCGAGGGGCAGCGGAAAGGCTGCATACTGGTCTTTATCGAGCGAATATTCCTTTTTAGTGTAGGCAGGCTGATCCTCGGCGGCTGAAGCCAGAGCGCCTGAAAACATTAAGAACAGCGCGACGGCAAAAGGGAAGATGGTGAGAGACTTCACGGGACGAGACTTTAGCGCTGGCGGAAGGCTCGGCAAGTAAAACGGATGCTATTCCATGGATTTGATCTGTGCTTCAATCGCTTGCAGTTCTTTGACGATTTCCTGTCCCTCCGGCGACTTTTTAGCGAGGGATCGCTGAAGATCCTTGATCTGCTTTTGAGACCTCGTGATACGGTCTTCGGCCTCCCGAATGGCCGGGAGTTCACGGCTGAGATTCTGGATTTTAGTCGAGATATCGACAATCATCGTAGCCGCCTCGTTGATTTCGAGTTCCCTCTTCGTCATTTTGGCGGATCGTTGATTACTCTGCCAAAATGCAAGGTCCTTATTTAGTTTTTGGAGGCTGGGGTGAGTGCTGTGTATATTTTGGAGGTCACTGTAGGCCTGCTGCTGCTCCTTCATGATGATCTTGAGATCGCCATTTGGATCGAGCTGGCTTGAGGCGACGAGCCTATCCAATTTTTTCGAGAGCTGGTGCTTCTTGTTGAGAAGTCCAGCAATTTCCTTGCTGCGCCCGGGGGATGATCGAGATTCGTTGGATTCAGGCGGCGCTTTGGTCGCGTCCTCAGATTTACATCCGATCAGGAAAAAGGCGATGATGGCAGTGAAGAAACTCTTCATGGGTGCAGTAAAGCATGTTTTGTCCATCATTGCCACCCTTGGAAAGCTGTGGTTTCTTATTTTAGAAATGGGAGGCAAGAGAAATGGTAGGTTCATCGACCGATTCCTATATCGCGTTTATCATCAGGGAAGTGCTGTGGGCAATTTTGTTCGCCAGCGCGTCAGGCCCGGAGCGTGGCTCCTCATGGTGGGCGGGAGTGCCAGTGTCTTTCTGGGTGCAAATTTTGATGAGAGTATTACGGCGCTTCTAACCTTGCTGATGTTGTCTCTACTTTGTTCCGGCTTTGTCTGGGCCTGTCTGAGGCGTGCAAAGCTTTCGGTTGTTCGCGATCTTCCTTCCTCCGGAGCAGTGGGGGAAGTTCTGAGGTATGGCATTTCGGTTCGAAATGAGGGCGGCTGGACGGTTCGAGAGGCGTATTTATGTGAGGCCGGAAGTGATCCCCGGCCGACTCAATGGGAATTTCACCACTTGAAGGAGCCGGGCGAAGAGGATCGCAATATTTTCGACCGGGCTTTTCGATTTTATCGATGGAAATGGTTGGTAGACAGAGGAGGAGGCTGGATCCGGTTGGGGCGCTCGAAGCCTCTGGAACTTGCTCCCGGGGAGGAAAAGAAGGCATATCTGGCAGTGAAGCCGCTTCGCCGGGGATTGATGAAATTTAGTGACCTCCGTGCGGAACTCCCTGATCCCTTGGGTTTTTTTCAACGTCGCCGCCCGACTCTGCACGAAGAAGAGGAGGTCCTTGTGATTCCCAAGCGATACCATCTCCCGAATCTGAACCTGAGAGGTCGTTCCGAGGTGAAGTCCGGAGCGGACACGTCTTCGACGGTGAAAGGCGAGGGAGGCGAATTTATGGGGCTTCGTGAATACCGGGAAGGGGACTCGCTTCGTAAAATCCACTGGAAGGCGTGGGCCAGGACCGGTCAGCCGATTGTGAAGCAATTCGAGGAGTTGCGCTTTCCGCGGTATGGCTTGGTGCTTGATACCAGTTTGAAAGAAACGGGGCCAGATATGCTGGAAGAAGCAATTTCGGTTGCGGCTTCCTTTGTTTCAACGATGGAGAAGGAAAGTTGCCTTTTGGATCTAATGTTTGTCCACGAGGAACCCCAAGTCTATACGGCGGGACGTGGTGTGGCGCGCACTGATAATCTCATGGAGGTGCTCGCGCGGGTTGAGGGGACAGATGAAGGGGACTATGAAACTTTGGGCCGATTGGTTTCGCGATATGCCAGTGAACTCACTGCATCTGTGGTTGTTCTTTCAGGTTGGTGTTCGGAGAGAAAAGATTTGTTGGATCGATTGAGAGGAAGTGGATTGTCTTTGACCGTCTATGCCATTGGAATCGGGGAAGCTCCGGAAGAGGCCAGGCTTGCGGGTGTTAAATGGCTGAGATGGAACCAGATTGAGGAAGACTTGATGATACGATGAGTGGAGAACCGGGAAAAAGTATGCTTTCAGCTCCGCCCCGATTGCTTCTGGGAGCGTCTTTTTTGTTTTGGGGTGGAATGCATGGTCAGGCGGTGGCGGGATTGATTGCCGCAGTGCTGGTTGAGGGACGTCACTGGACCAATCTTCGGTGGGACTTCAGTGATAAGGGCTTTGCAAGGTCGTGGCAGTTGTCGGTCATCGTTCTGATTGTTTCTGCTCTGGTTCTGCTGCAGCAAGAGGATTTAAGGGCCACTGATTTTTTGAACCTGTTGTCGTGGCTTCCCTTCATGATGCTGCCTTTGGTTCTTGCCCAACAATATGTCAAAAAAGGCGGGATCCCCATGGTGACCTTTTCCTTTATCGCTAGAAGGAAGGCGGCGGCGGACAGAAAGGCTGGGCGGCCTGTGGAATCGGGCTCGATTCAGCTGGGATATCCAGTCTTGGTGCTGGTCATGATCGCGGCCGGAATGGGCGTGGGCTCGCTTAAAGGATCTAAGATGATCGACCCCCGCTATCCAGTTGGCGTGGCGATTTTGCTGGGCTGGGCAATTTTTAGTCTGGGTGGCCGGAAGGTGCGTCCACAAGCTTGGGCGTTCGCATATCTCACCTCCCTGTTGATGACGGTTGGGATGGCCTTGGGGGTCGTGAAAGCGTATGACTACTTCGTAAAGAGCTACGCAGGAACGGGCGGGCGTTCAACCTCCGCTCAGCAAACCCAGACCTCCCTGGGGACTGTAGAAGAGTTGCAAAAAAGCCACAAAATCGAGTGGCGCTATTTTCATGAAAAGGGGTTGAACCCTAATTTGCTCAAGCTTGGTTCATACAACGAGCCGCTGGGAGATATTTGGCAGGCAAGAACGCGTATTCTTGAGGTTAAGGAACAGATTCCTGATGGCCGAAAATTTTCGGGAGACTTCGAAACATTTCTCCCGGACGGAGAAGATGCATTTGCCTTTCGTGAGGAAGATCGTGATCGCAAATATCGAATTGAGGGCCGGATTCAGGGCTTGATCGATGATGATGAATTGGTGCCTTACTTTGAGAGCGCCAGACGATTTGAAGAGATTCCGAGTGAGATTTTGGCGGTGAATTCCATGGGCTCGGTCAAAATGATTGGGGTCAATCGTGGGGCAATGGAGGCCAGAATTCAGGCTGATCCAGAGGTTGGAGAGATGCGTCTGGATCCCTCTGACTTGGACCTGACTTATCCTAAGGGTGAGGAGGAGGGTCTGGAAAATTTTTTGAAGGAAGTTGGGCTGAACTTCCCCAATGCCGGTCAACATCCTACGCGGGCCTTGTCAAGGAAGGTTGGAGGGGAGGCAAGGCCTCCGGATCTTTCGGTTGAAAAATTCCGCGAAATTGAAGCGAAGATTGCACTGACTTTCACAGATCCTGAGAAGTTCGAATATACTCTTCTTCTTGCCGGAACGGACAGAAATGAACCCATTACCGAATTTTTAGGAACCGATAGAAAAGGTCACTGTGAGTATTTTGCCGGATCGACGGCGATGTTGTTGCGACGAATGGGGATTCCCTGCCGCTACACGGTGGGCTATGCTCTCCGTGAAAAGGGTTCGGGGGACGGCGAGTGGATATTACGTGGACAGCACGCCCACGCATGGGTTGAGGCCTATATTGGAGGCACCTGGTTGAATGAGAAAAACGGTGATGTCGATGTTTGGAGGTGTCGTGGTGGCGAGTGGGTGAACGTAGATCTCACTCCACCTGATTGGGCAAACGGTCCGAGTCAACATGCCTGGTATCAAGGACTGTCCGATTGGTTTCAGGGATTCCGTGCGAATTTGGAGCTCTGGTTGGATAAGCCGGGAGTGTTCGATCAGATCTTGAATGTGTTGGCTCTGATTGGTGGGTTGTTCCTTGTTTTTGTGATTTATCGATTGATTCGAACCAGGCGTCGGGATGTCCCGGATACGTGGGAGCAGTCGGTTCGAAAGGCCGGACTCCTGAGAGATTTTGAAAAATGGTTGTCGAAAAGAGTTGGGCACCGTCCCAGATCGATGCCTATGGGAATCTGGTTACGTCGATCGCTGCCTACAGGTTGTTGTGATCTGGTCAAGCAGTATGAGAATATGACTTTCCGAGCCGATGAGGGAAGCGAAGATTCTCTGGGCGACGCGATCCTGAATGCAAAACGACTCTGGAAGGAGCAAGAAAAAACCCCGGGGGCGAAAGACGCCCGCGAGGTTTCGTGAATTTGGAATCCGCGAAGGGATTTAAATCTAGCCTTTGATCTCGGCGTTGTAGAAATCCTGCCAGTCCTCAAGATTGTTGAGGTTCACAGCGTCGAGGATGGCACCGGTGTCGGCGATGCCAACAGACTCGAGGATAGAGGCGCGGGTTGCGTCATCGTGATTGTAACCAACGACAGCAGCGTTGTGCTTGTCGATGGCATCGTTGTCGAGAGATCCACCTTTTTGGTCAAGAATCCACTGTTCACACTCGGTGTAAGAAGGCTTTCTGTCCTTGATGTGGGCGAGAAAAGCGTCGCGCTCGATGCCAAGTGCGTCGAGGGTCATCTGGTCAAAGCCAGCACCGGCAGCAGGGTAGTCGCTGTGAAGCTTGCCGGCAGCGTCGAGAGAAGCTTTTTGCCAGAGGCGAGGAAGGTGAAGCACGCCGAGAGGGCCTGCGATTCCGGAAGTGACGAGAGGAATGATTTGGCTCATTGCTTTGGTAGTTTTTGGGTTTCGATTAACGGGAAGCCAATAGGGGTTGGCTGCTTTGAGGTAGTAAGCCAGAGGTAAGTTGCATGGGCAAATGCTAATTCGAAGGAAGTTTCCAACCTGAGCTTGTTTTTTGGACAGTGGCGGAGTTTTCTCCTGCCACCACGATGTCAGCCGGATTTTCCATTGAATCATTAAATAAAGCCCAGCGTGAGGCTGTCCTGACACTTAATGGTCCTGTTCTCATTTTGGCGGGTGCGGGAACGGGAAAAACGAGGACGGTGACGTGCCGGATGTCGGCGCTTTTGGAAAATGGTGTGGCGGCGGAAAATGTCTTGGCCGTGACGTTTACCAACAAATCTGCGGGAGAGATGGCGGAACGCGTGATTGGGATGGTGGGTAAAAAGCTCGGGAAAGCATTGACTGTTTGCACCTTTCACTCGCTTTGTCTGCGAATTCTAAAGCGGGATATTGAATCGCTCGGATATAAGAAAAAGTTTGCCGTGATGGCGGGTGGAGATCAGACGGGAATGATCCGCCAGCTCATCGTTCGAAAAGGAGGCGGGAAGATCAATCTAAAGCCCGGCGAAGTGATGAGTGAGATTTCAAAAACCAAGAATGCTGAGCTGCCGCTTTCTGAGATTGAAGACGATCTCATTGCTGAAATCGCAGTGGCTTATCAAAATGAACTGCGTGCACAGAATGCGGTGGATTTTGATGATTTGCTTCTTCTGGGTGAGAAGGTCCTACGGGAGTATCAGGATGTTCGGGAGTATTGGCAGGATAAGTTCCGCTATGTTACGGTAGACGAGTTTCAAGATACCAACAGTCTGCAGATGAGGCTTCTTCAGCAATTGGTTTCAGAGCCCTACAATATTTGTGTGGTGGGCGATGATGATCAGTCGATTTACGGCTGGAGGGGTGCCGAGGTGGCAAACATTTTGCAGTTCGAACGATTTTTTCCTAATCCGAAGATTATTCGACTGGAAGAAAATTATCGAAGCACGCAGGCGGTACTTGAGGTCGCTAATAGTCTGATCCGTCACAATGTAGGCCGTCGGGAGAAGCAATTGCGGCCAACCATTCCGGGGGGGGATTTGGTGCGCCTGGTTTCCATGCCCGGTGATCAGGAGGAGGCTGAGTGGATTGTTGCCGAGATCGTGACCCAACGTGAGGAGGGACGTATTTTGGAGGATTTTGCAATTCTATTCCGGACGAACGGACAGATTCGAAAGATGGAGGAAGCTTTGCGTGAGGCGAAAATTCCTTACCGGATGGTTGGAGCCCAGAGTTTTTACGACCGGAAAGAGGTACGGGATGTTTTGAGTTATGCCCAGGTTCTCGATCAACCGGAGCTGGATATTCCTTTGCTGCGGGTGCTCAATACTCCTCCGCGCGGGATTGGGAACACAACTTCGATGGCGGCTTTGGAATGGAGCCGGGAAAAGGATCAGAATATCTGGAATACTTTGATTGATGAAGAGTTCCTAGCCCAGCTGTCCAGCAAGGTGATGAATTCGATTCGTGCTTTTACCGGTCAGGTGGAAGATGCCCGCCGAAGTTTGGTGGATGGCGCAAACGCCGGCGTGGTGATGGATCAATGGCTTCGAGAAATGGATTTTCATGATTGGTTGATGCGTCAATGCAAAACCGATAAAGAAAAGGACGCCCGAAGAGAGGGGGTTGGAACCGCGATAGCTTCTCTAACCGAAGCTATCAAAAAAGGAAAAAGTCTGAGTGATTTTCTGGATCAAACGGCACTCGATGCCGAGAAAGAAGACGATCTGGATAAGAAGAGCGGAGTCACTTTGATAACTCTCCATGCGGCGAAAGGTCTGGAGTATCCGGTGGTTTATTTGGTTGGACTGGAGGAAGGAATTTTGCCTCACAAAAGGAGTATTGAAGAAGGAACACGGGATGAGGAAAGGCGTCTGCTCTATGTTGGAATTACGCGGGCCAAAGAGAGGATGACCATGACTTATTGTTCAACCCGGGTGAAGTGGGGAAAAGAGGAGGCTTGTGAATCCAGTAGCTTTATTCGGGAGCTGAATCCGGATTGGGTCCAGGAAGAGGACTACGAGGATATTATGGGTGCAGAGGCCTCCGATGAAGAACTCCGCGGATTTTTCAGCTCGATGTCTGCGATGTTAGAGGAATAAAAAACCCTCCGTTCCAGGTTGGAAGGAGGGCTTTTTGAAAGTGGAGCGCGGAGAAACTATTCTCTGCGGCGTCGGGTGGCGAGGAGTCCGAGTCCGAACAGAGTAGAGAGCAGGCTATTCGGCTCAGGGACTGCTACTGTCTGAAAAGGACTTTCATTGAATTCCCAGAAAATCTGAGGATTACCAGCTTCACCTCCTTGGGCCATTCCTAATACTGTTCCGGTTCCTCCAACTCCATCAGGCCCGGTTGCGATCCATGAATCCAAGCTGGATGTGGCGGTATTGAACTCTGCTGAATCAAGCTCGCCTGAAATGGTGGTGTCAAAGACACGAACGGCTAGGAGTGTGGGGAAAGCTGGAAAAGTCTTCGCATTCTCGTCGAGGCTTGCGTCGTCGATCGTTAGATTGAGCCTATAAACACCAACGAAGCTTGCATTGATGTCTTCGGTTGCTGCGGTAAGGCTTGAATTTAGGGAAAATGGCCCAGTCAGAGCTGTAAATGTATCCCATTCGGTTTCACCAAAAGCGCTTGGATCTGCCGTGGTTGGGTCAATTCCCAGCAAGTATCCGACTTGGATAATGGAACCAGGTGATAGCGATGCTCCACTGGAGTTACTCAGGGTGCTAAAGTTGGTTCCTGAGATGCTCAAGCTGGCAGCGTTGAGGCTACCGCCTCCTGCGATAAGGCTGAGAGCTAAACAGAAAATTGTGTGCGAACGTTTCATGAATTTGTGAAATATAGAGAAGCTTGAAAAAGTTGTTATTCGGAAGTGTTGAGGGTGTATGGAAGTTTTGAAGTGGTTCCTCCTTCAGCGCCGCCAACATCTTGAGATCTTACCACGAAAACCGCACTATTTGCAGTAATTGGGGTGTTGTCTACAGGGGTAAATCCGTCGGTAGTGGAAGCCCAGTATCCTGGTGCGCCAGCAATAAATTGATAAGAATCCCACTTGGCTGAAGGTAGCGCATCCTGATTCCAAATGTACAGGAGGTCAGCAGGATTCCATGAGGCGTTTGCAATCCCTGTGTCTATCAAAGTTGTGTCCACAGGGAATCGTGATGCAATAAAAGATGCACCTCGAATTGTGCTGATTTGAGGTGCTGATGGAACTTCTCCAAATAAAGTGAGGACAATATCGGTATTTGTAGTCCGGGATACAAAAATACCCTCATCAGGACGAATGATAGTAATAGGACCCACGTCCGTAAATCCATCGGTTGTCGAAGCCCAGTAACCAGGGGCGCCGGCGATGTATTGAAAGGAATCCCATCTAGTCCCATTCCAAATATAAACCAGATCTGCGCCAGCAAAGTTTGAGGAGCTTTCCCCAAAAAATGAATCCAGTGTATTGGCTCTCCGAATCTTCAGGGTTGTTGACGCAGGGAAGCGAGAGCTGAGATCGAAGGTCGTCTCTAGAGTCAATCCCCCCGTGGTGGTATTTGCTTGGATGTAAAAGGCTTCTTCGCCAGGGGCAATTCCATCTGCATTGTCTAAGTCATCAGCTACGGAGATGTATGCAAGGTAGGGGACGTCTGACCACTGGTCAGAAGTCCAAGAGGCTCCTGAAACTGTCAAAGTTTGAGAGTTTGGTCCAGTCGGGTTATTTGTGTAGGCACCGATCGTAACCAAGCCCGAGAATTCCACATCGTTAAGCAAAGTCGCTGAAATCGAAGTGAGGGTAGATCCACTCGCTGTTGAAGCTCCAATTGTTACTTTGGTATACCCTTGAGGAACGGTGTAAACTGTTTCAGCAAAGAGCGGCGCGATGAGAGCGCAGACGAGAAAAAGGTAAACAGTCTTCATGGGGTATCTTAAAGGATGGATTATCCAGTGATCATTTACAAATAAAAACTCAGTGTTTTTCATTTGAAATCAAGCTATTTACGGCACTGATTCTTCGGATTATTCGTGGAGCGGAAAAGTCAAAGGTTATCATTACATTGAATCTGTTTTCCAGAGTTGCGGTGGGAGGCTGGTCAGCTAGACTGCAGTCACACTTTGAAAGCGGGTTACACGATAGGAAATGAGAAGCTGGTTAAGGTTCTGGACGGAGCTTCAGAGCATCTGCTCGGGCTTTGGAAGAAGCAGGGGAAGGACGATGGAGCCCTCCGGATTGCCGTTGTTGGGGGCGGTTGCAGTGGGCTTCAGTACCAAATGGACTTGGTGGATGGTCCGCGGGATCGGGATATTATGGTCACCAGCAACGGGGTAAACGTGGTGATTGATCCCAAGAGTGCACTTTTTGTGAGTGGCAGTGAGCTCGATTATTCGGATGATCTGCAGCAGGGAGGTTTTAAAGTCAGCAACCCCAATGCTGTGGTGACCTGTTCTTGTGGTGAAAGTTTTGCCGCATGATTGATCCTTTTGCTCTCCTTGGCGTTCCGCGGAAGCTTTGGTTGGATGACGCTGAGATTGATCGCGTGCTGCGGAAGGCAAGTCAACTGCACCATCCGGATGCGGGGGGCAATCAAGAAGAGTTTCAAAAGATTCGTTTGGCGGGAGAGTTGTTAAAGTCCCCTGCGAAGCGGGTTCGGGCGGCGATCGCATGTGAGGGGCTGGGATTTGATGAGCGTGGCGCGATCCCAAGCGAGGTGATGGATTACTTTTCTCCGGTCGCGAGCGTTCTGCAAGATGTCGACGGCTTCGTTGCCGATCGCTCCAAGGCGCTGAGCGGTCTTGGAAAGGCTGTTCTTGATGCACGGGTCCCTGTTTTGAAAGTTGAGCTTGAACGAGTGATAGCGCAATTGAGCGAGCTGGAATCTCGCATGGTCTCGAGATTCGTAGACTTCGATGAGAAGGGCTGGGCTCAATGTAGTGACGAAATGAGTGGTGTTGCCAGAGGGCTCGTCTTTGTGACTAAGTGGACGGCGCAATTGAGAGAGGCGAGCGGAAAGCTTTTTGAGGCCTTGCTCGGCGAGTGAGTTAGCCTTAACTCACTCCCATGAGCGAGGTGATTATCGGTATTGATCTGGGTACGACCCAATCGGCAGTAGCAGTAGTGGATTCCGGTTTCCCTATATTGCTCGCGGACGAGCAGGGCCGTACTCTAACTCCTAGCGCAGTGTGGTTTTCCGGGAATGGAGAGGTTGAAGTGGGGCTGGAAGCGCTTCGACGTTCCGGGGTGGAGAAGATTCACACGAGCGTGAAGAGCTTGATCGGACGGCGCGCTGCTGAATCCGGTGGTCTATTGGAGCCAGATGGGCGGATTAAGACTGCGGCGGGACTAAAGCTCCCAGAGGAGATTTCGGCGGAGATCTTGAGTGAACTCAAGCGGGTAGCGGAGCGTCGTTTGGAGGCTACGGTGACCAAGGCAGTGGTGACGGTTCCGGCTTATTTTCATGACGGACAGCGAGCCGCCACTAAAAAAGCGGGTGAGCTCGCCGGCTTGGAAGTGGTGCGAATTGTCAGTGAGCCGACGGCGGCTGCACTTTCTTATGGATTGGATCGATTGGACGAAAGTTCCCGGGTCGCGGTATTCGATCTTGGTGGCGGGACTTTTGATGTTTCAGTTTTGGAAATGAGAGAAGGTGTTTTTGAGGTTTCATCGACATCCGGTGATACCAATTTGGGAGGGGACGATTTTGATGAAGCGATCGCAGATTATGCAGCCAATAAGCTGGATCGGGATCTTGGTGAATTGGATCCAATGGCGCGGGTAGGGTGGATTTCCGAAGGGCGTCGGGTGAAGCATGTTCTGAGTGAGTCGGACGAGGCCACTTTTAGGGTTCCATTTGCCGGTGAGGTGCCGCTCTCGAGCACTATCTTTCTCGAGTTGATGAATCCTTTTCTGGATCGGATGGAGTCATGTTGCCGGAGAGCGATGTTAGATGCCGGAGTGAACGGCGAGGATCTCACCGCGGTGGTCATGGTTGGGGGAAGTAGCCGGATTCCGTTGGTGAAAGAGCGGGTGGCTCGGATCTTTGGGCAAGAGCCGGACTTGAGCCAGCATCCCGACGAGGCAATTGCCCGGGGCGCGGCGATACAGGCCGGGATTTTGGCTGGGACGGTTCGTGAAGTACTTTTATTGGATGTGACTCCTTTAAGTCTCGGGATTGAAACGATGGGCGGGCTAATGAATGTGTTGATTTCCCGAAACACGACGATTCCCTGCAAGGCAGGAGAAATGTTTACCAATGCGGTGGACGGTCAGGAATCAATGAGGGTCAGGGTCCTGCAGGGTGAGCGGGAATTGGCCCAGGACAATTGGGAGTTGGGGTCTTTCGAAGTGCAATTTCAGCCGGACCGTCGGGGGCAGGCGCGGGTGGGTGTCGAGTTTCGTATTGATGCCGATGGAATATTATCCGTGCTGGCCCGCGATGTTGCGACCGGGAAGGATACGGTGATTGAGATTGGGAGTGCGGCCGTTGACGTGCAGGAGGCCAAAGTGGAGCAAATGGTCAGTGAAAGTGTTGAGTTTGCCTTCGAGGACATGAATGCTCGGGTCTTCGAGGAGGCCCGGTTAAAGGCGGAGGAGTTGCTTCCGGCGGTTGGGGTCGCTCTGGAGCAGGCCGGAGAGTTTTTGAACGAAGTGGAAATCGCGGAAATTCAAGATGCCAGGATACGAGTTGAGAAAGCGATCAAAGAACGAAAGGTGGCTGAGTTGAAGGTTTCAGTGGAGCAGTTGGACGACGTCACCGAATCACTGGCAGCGATGCTGGTGCAAAAAGCGACGGAGGCTCTTTTTTCAAGTTCTCAAGATTGACGGGAGGTTGGTGGTCCCGCAGAGTGTCCACCCAAAAGTATGAGCGGAAAAGCAGGCGTCTTTATTTGTCCTTCATGTCAGGCTGTTGTGAAAACCGACAAGCCACTCAGTGAGGGCGTTGTCTGCGGAGAATGTCTGCATGAATTTGGTAAAAGTAGCTCGGCTAGAGAAAAAACTCAGGTTCCCGGAGGCAGTCGCGATAGGAGATCAGGTGGAGTGATTCGGGATCTAACAGCCAAGAAGTCGGCACCTATCCTTCCGGTGGGCGTGGTTGATAGTCCCAAAGTTGCCGCCAAGTCTCTGGAGCAGGCAAGGAGAGAAACCGCCGGTTCAACAGGTGAGGAGGAAATGATCATGCCTGATGGATCCCGAAGGGTTCGACGAAGGAAAAAGCGGGAGGAAAAAGAGAAGAACAAAGGGCTGATCATGTTCTTGGGAGGATGGTTCTGCGTCATCATCATTGTCTTCGTGCTATTTAAATCCGGAAAGATCGGTAATCCAAAGGGGCCGACGGGGCCAATGGACGAAAACGCTCAGATATTGGTTAATAATCAAATCCTGAGAGAGAATTTACCCAGTATTAAGGCTGATTTTAAGGCTTTCATTAGGTCGGTTTCAGCTAATGGACGCGAGCAGTTGATCGATCGTTCTGCAGATCTGTCTTTGGCTTTTAGCGATCATTACCGGGAAAATATTTTTCCAAGGGCGGAAAAGGAGATACAACAAATTGGAGCAAATGTCATCAGGCCGTCAGATAATGAAATCGCTGTCGAAGTGGTTTGGGGGGATAAAGAGGGCAATAGATGGGGGTCTCTACATGTCCTTGATAAGAAAACGGGCTGGAAAATCGACTGGGAAAATTTCGCACCATATTCGACCGAGTCGTGGTCGAGATTCCGTGATGAATTAGGCTCAAACGAGGGCACTTTCCGCCTTTTGGTGAGAAAGCGGAGAACCGGAAATGAGAAAAAAAGGGTTTCCTTGAGTTTTTATCGACCGCCGGGGGTGTTCGAAAAAAATGAGGAGTTTAAAAATACCGAATCTCCCGAGGTGGACTTATTGACCGAAGGTGATCTGGGACAAGAGTTTCTACGGCTTTGGAATAATCATCAGGAAGGGAAGGATCCGATGGGATCGGTTCTGGGAAGGGCCTTGGATCCTAATCCGAAGAATTTTATGAGAGTTACAGTGCGGCTTGCGTGGGAAAAAGACGAACGTGACGAGAGTGTTCTTGTTTTAAAAGAAATCGTTGGGCCCGGTTGGTTTGGTGAGCGAATTATCAAGCTAAGACAAAGCGCGAAGGATGCTGCGACCGAAGAAGCCATTCAAAAGCTCTCTGAGTAACAGGATAACGAAAAATTAGATAGAGTCTGCAATGAGTGAAAATGATGAAAATGAGGCCGACCACCAGGTTCCGGATGGAATGGTCCGCAAGACGCGACGTGTCCGCAAGAAGCGGCGTTCATCTGATTCATCTGACTCATCTGGTGGAAAAGAGGAGGCAAACAGGCTTTTCGCGAAAGCCAAAGATCTGCTTGTCGGAATGCATGATGAAGATGAGGACTATGGTCCTGTCGATGTTGCCGAGCAGCTCCGGCGTCTTAAAAGAAAAAAAGAAGATGTTCGGCCGTTGGATGATGTTTGGGGAACCAAAAGGCGATCCACAACGTGGCTCTGGATTGTCCTTGTTGGAGTGATTTCAGCAGTTGTTGCTGCCATAATTGGACTGACCGTCTGGACAAATAAAGAAGATCAAGAATCCGGGCCATTCATTGGTTGGGAGAATCCTGGGTCGACGCAGGCACCCCTTGAGAATGATGCTCTAACTTGGTTTTACAAAGATTCGGTGACGGTTCTCGAAGAAGCCAAGAAGACGATTGAAATGGTGAACAATGGAGGGGGATTGGAGGATATCGAGAGTATTGAGAGAAAATTACGTGAATCGTCATTCCGTAGTGGCAACGCTGTCGATCTTAAAGATTGGGGAAGCCCTTTGCTGACTAATTCCTTATCTGGATTCACTTGGGATGCGAGAGTGGTCTACTCATCCGAAGCGACCGGGGCGAAAGAACGGGGCTATATTTCCCTCCTTGGAAAACGAAAGAATGGAAATCCCTACGAACTCTTCTTTGTCCGGGATAAGCAAGACCGGTTGCTTCTCGATTGGGATGCTAGTATGGGATGGTCGGAAATGGGGGTGGGTGAGTTAGCTGAGAAGAAGCCCCGGAATGAAATTTTTCTTCGTTGTAAGGTCGGAAAGGAGCCCGGGTTTGATCAGATGTTCGGGCGGAATGATTACTCCGGCTATGTGCTGACGGGAGAAATCTTCGATGACTTTATTTTTGCCTACGTCAATTTGGACAAGCCGGGAGGCAAGGCTATCGACCGAGATTTTCGTCTCCTCCTCAACTATGGAAGCTTCGTAACTGATGCACCACCCTTGCGTGACCAGAAAGTCACTCTCCGTGTCAAATATGACAATGAGATTGGAGCGGAGGGGCAATTCGAAATCGTCGAATACTTGAATGACGGCTGGGTCACTCCTTAAGTGCGTGTTTCACGCCTGCTCTCATCACTTCGATTGGGGCCTCTCGGTTCAGCCAATATTCGAGAGATAGTGCTCCCTGATGAATAAGAAGTGACAAGCCGTTGGCCACCCGGGCACCCTGCGCCTGTGCGTCTCTTAGCAATCGGGTGCGCTCCGGATTGTAGATGGTGTCGTATACGAGATGGTGGGGTTCAACCCAGCTGGAATGAAATGGTGAGGTGTCGGTGGACTTGAGACCAACCGAGGTGGTATTAATGATGAGGTTGCTAGACTCGATGGCCTTCTCAAGCGCGGGGTCAGAAAGAGCGATGGTCTGAATTCGGTCGCGGGGGATTTCTACATCCTCATTATGGATCAATTTGGAAAGTTGACCTTTCATGGGGCCAAGTTTCCCAAGTGTCCGATTTGCTAAGATCACCTGGGAACAGTTTTCGATGACACATTGGGTGGCAATGGCCCGGCCTGCGCCACCTCCTGCACCAATGATGATTACTTTAAGGTCACCAAGATCGACCGAGAATTCTTCACGGATAGCGCGGGCAAATCCCGGTCCATCCGTATTGAAGCCCGTTCGCTTGCCGTCCTGATCAAAAACAATGGTGTTTACAGCGCCCATACTTTGCGCGATGGGGTCTACAAAATCACAAGCCTCCAGTGCTTCAAGCTTATGAGGGACAGTCACATTGATTCCTCGAATGCCGGCTTCAAAAAGTTTTTGAAACGCTTCGGCCACTTTCCCCATTTCGATCTCCACGCGAAGGTATCTCGCATCTTCTCCCAAGTCGTCCAATGCAGGTTGATGCAGTTGCGGAGATAGTGAGTGTTTCACCGGATTTCCGATAACCACAAAACGAGCCGGCTTCCCTTGTCCTTCGTTGAGGG
>JBDNAG010000067.1:0-7371 GCA_039768565.1 Akkermansiaceae bacterium
CCACCCTTCACGATTCGATGAATCGGAGTCGCCGGAACCCAGTGGCCTTGCTGATCACTGGCGTAAATTTCATCCGTACCCGGACGAGTGGAGAGATAGGCATTCCGCAAACCACTCGCAAAGATGCTTACCTCTCCATCCCTAGTAACCTTAAGCGCGCGACCACTGTGCTTCGAAGGATAGTCGTTTTGTTGCCCGCCTTTGCAGATGAAAAAATCTCCCTTGCTGTCGATCGACAAGCTGTGGGCAAAATCACGGGTCTCGGCGCTTTGCCAAAAATCACTATTGTAATTCTCGAACACGAGACCTCCGTCACTCGACTCGAGCCTCGTTATCCCATTACGACCGAAGACGTAAATCGCCCCGTCCCGAATCCTCACCGCACTCGGTTCATGCAAACCACTTGCGATCCTTTGCCATTCGATCTTCTGAAGATCTCCTTGCAAGCCCTTCACCTTCCAAACGTCTCCATCAAAGGTAACCACGATAGCGTAATCGTCGGCAAAATCGATGTCGATCGGTCGCACATTGCGCCGCTCCGGATTGTCCATCGGCAAGGGAATGGTATCGACAACATAGTCTTCGGTATCTGCTGCGAGTTCCCCCTTGGTCACAACCCGCCCAGGCCAGTAACCGGTCGTAACATCCCAGGATTTCGGTGGAATACTCTCAGGTAGTTTCCCTTTGAATTTGGTCGATGATTGGACAATCGCGAAGTCCAACGGAGACTCCGTTCGTTCCAGGGTGAGATAGCAGACCCCGTCGTGTTTTGTAATCTCGCCGCCCTTTGTCAGCCCGACAGCTTTACAGTGTCCGGTGCCTAGAACAAGATGCAGCTCCCTGTCACGATGGCCAGCGACTTGAAAATAGCGCACAATAGCGTCGCCACCCGCTGATGCCGGAATTTCGCTGATATTAACTCCACCGATCTCGTAGTTCAGCTTCACCCGTTCCCCCATCGCGACCGAAGAGACCCATCTCACCATTCCTTTCGGCAAAGCGCCGCGACCAATTTCTCTGGCATCTTCCCCACCCGGACGAGGATCTTTAAATTTCGGCTCGTCTCCAAATTGGGCTCCCGGATAGAGACCGCTGGCAGAAATCAGGTCACCGATTGGCGACGGCAGCTTTTTCTGCCCCCCGCCCTTCTTCTTCTTAGGCTTGTGGTAGGACATCGTCGCGAGGCTTTCCTCGGTCAAAAATCCACCACTCCAGGCAACCGCCATGCGGCATAAATCGGTATCGTAGGCCACATAAGTATCTTCCGCGACGCGAACGACGAGACCACGTGGAACGAGATTATCATTCGGGAAATCCTTTCCCAACTTGCGAGCATCAACCGTGATTTCGCAGAATGGAAATCCAGGCTCAAGGAAGTGCGCAAAATCAGTTTCTTCGGCTTGAACTAATCCAAACGAAAAAAGACACGCGAGTGAAGCGAGAGTTTGTCGAATCATCGAAAATAAAATTCTAGTCCATGGCCTTGAGCAGCGCCCTAAAGTCACGACCAATGGCCGCGACATTCGCTTCAACGCCTTCGTTTTTGAGATACTCAATATGAAGAGTCACCAGCGCCGATGAGAAGTCCTTCTTAAAAGTCTTGAGGAAGCCTTTCAAATCGACCTGCCCCGAGCCCAAAGGAGCATGCAGTGCCGAATAGCGAGTATCTTTTTCCTTCTTAAGGTCCCACTTAAAATCCTTGATTGAGAGAGCCGAAATATGGGGCTTAATAACATCATAGTATATCGGCCAAGCCGTCCCCCCGTCCGCAACGGCGTGACGAATATCGAAAATACAACCAATCTCCTCTACTGGAATATCCCGCAGAATCTGCTCTAAATCCCAGAAGGTGGCGCCCATATATTTGGCACCGGCGTGGTTTTGATAGACAGCAGTGACTCCGGCTTCCCGGTTCATCGCGGCCAGTTCCTTGAACTTCGGTTTAAGCGCTTCAACCTGAGGCTTAATCGGTGAATTGAGATCATAGCGGCAAAAGCCCATGCGATATCGCCGGACACCCAACCTCGACGCGGTTGACAAAATCGATTCCACGTTGGGAGAATCCGGACCTTCGATATCGGTGGTCAAAATATGAATCTTGAGATCATACTTTTTGAAAACCTCCGCCAACTTGGGGAGTTCCTCGGAGGCCTCCTCAGGCGCAATGTATCCCCCCTTTCGAACGGTAACCTCAGCTCCGTCGAAGCCCATTTTTTTCAAAGTCTTCGCGAGCTGATCATGAGACAAATCCTGGATAAACTTAATGAAGGTGCAAAATTCATAAGGCGGGTTCGACGCTGAGCTCTCGGCAGCCGAAACCGGCAAAATCGCAGAACCGAGTGCAGCCGACGCTCCGGTAAGAAAATGACGACGATTCAATGAACTGATTTTCATGTTTTAATTGTAGAATACTAAATCAAGAACTAGCGACCAAAGTGCTTTCGAAGCTGATCCATCGCTCCGGGCACCCCTTTATAGGAATCTTCCTCCTCGTACTCCAGGACCACATTCCCTCGATAATTTGCGGCCTTCAAAATCCTCGCCACCCTTGCTAAATCGGAATGAACCTTCTCTCCTTTTTTAGGAGTCTTCATCTCCGTTTTAATTTGCACATTAACCGCAAAAGGAGCGCACTGCTCAAACTCAGCGTAAGGATCCTCAGAAACAAAATTCCCTGAATCGAGGTTCACCCCAAACCATTCGCTTTCGACGCTTTTGACAATCTGAACAACCTGATCGCCGCTCAAATCCCCGTGATTCTCCACGCCAACAAAGACCCCAAATTTCGCAGCGTGATCGGCACATTCCTGCAGGGCTTCAATCGCGTTTTTCTTATTTTCCGCTGACGCCTCCCACTGCTTTCTCTTCCCTGCGAAAAGTCGAATGTGAGGTGCACCCATGATCGAAGCCCGCTCGATCCACTTCTTCGCATCTGCAATCTGTTGATCCAACTCCTCACCCTTGGGAATCGTAAAGTTGTTTCCAATCGCAGTTCCAACGATGGGGACCCCATTAAGAAAGGCATGGCGCTTGATTCTCCGGAAGTAGTCATCGTCAGCATCTGGCGGAAAAAAATAGCTCGTCAGCTCCGCGCCACAATATTGCCCGGCGCAGTAGTCAATAAACTCAAACATATCGATCTTCTTGCCACCCTGAGGTTCCTGAGGCTTGCCTTTGCTGAACGCAAAGTGAGGCCTGAACGAGTAAGCCGCGAGGGCCAATTGCAAAACCGGGGTCGTGGCTGTCTGCAATTTCTCCTGAGCAGAGAGAGCCTGCGAAACTGCACCAGCGCCAAGAACGCCAGCAGAAAGGGATTTGAAGAATTTTCGTCGATTAGATGTCATTACCGCGTTTCAGTTCAGGTCTCGTGTTTGGCAGCAAACCCTGACGATCAGGAGTCTTATGTCTAGCTCTCGTTCAATCTTTTGCAAGGAAAGCAGTCCGCTCTAAATGTGATATTCTTAATGAAGTATTGCCTTGTTCCGGGGATTTATTTTGGAATACTGATTGGACGACACGGCTGATGCCAAGCTCCGCCTATCACGCTAATACACATCAATATGAAGAAACACACTTCCCTTTGCCTGACAGCCTTAATCATGCCTGCGGCATATGGCACTATCATCGTTGACGACAGTTTTGCTGATGGAGACCGGAGCAAGACCGGAGCTCTTGATTCAGACTGGTGGACTTCCAGCTCAAGCGCAGGCGACGAAATCTCAGTTGGGGCATTGGGTTTGGTTACCGGGTCATCCGGCCGTGGACTTCACACCACATTCCCGACGCAGACTCTATCAAATGCCGGGGACTCACTTGTTCTCACCTATACCTTCAATACTCCTACTACGATTGGAAGCAGCTCATCAGCAGCATTCCGTGTGGGTGTCTTTGACACACTGGGCCGCGCTCTTAACGCCGACATCTCGGCTTCTTCGGGGACTCCAAATCCACTTTACGGATGGTCGGTGAGCAATGGCGGTGCCGGGGACGCAGGACTTCCGGGCTATTTGCTTGATTACGACATCAACACCGGCGCAGCGGCCGATATTAATTTCAGGGATCATAACACGGACTCAGCCACCGGCCGCCTCCTGTCCACCACCGGGGGCAGCTCTTTCAGCAGCTTCTCCAGTGGGCCGGACGCAGGTTACACATTCGCCTCTAACACTTCTTACACGGGTTCAATCACCCTCACCCGCGACGAGGTAGGAGGGATCGATCTCACTGGAACAATTGGCGGATCTTCTTATACCGTCAATGACTCTGCACCAGACTCCTATGATTTTGGGATGTTAGGATTCCACGTGAATAGCAATAGATTTGGCTCCAGTAACACCGCTGGCAATCCAGACAACGGCCTCGACTTTACCAATGTCAGCGTTGAATTCACACAGGGTGTTCCAGAACCTTCCAGCCTTGGACTTCTCCTCCTGGGCGGACTCCTAACCTTCAAGCGACGAAGAGCTTAACGCCCAAGGTTTTTTGACTTCCAATCGCAATCGACCCTATTCGGGCCGGTTGCTTTTTTTATCGAAGTATGGCGCGCACGCGCCAAAACTGAGAGACATCAAAACCCCTTGGAATAGAGAATTGCAGGGTCGAAATACCATTCCCGCGATCAATCGAGCCCTCAAAATTGAGTTCATCCCCGGCAGGAATCCATGTATCGAGGTCAGTCGAATACTCAATCCGCATGGTAACATCAGAAACTGCTCGGTCCTGCTGAACCGAAAGGTTCACGGGACCATTAGGATTAAGGAGCAAGAGATCAGTCAAAACATCGGAGTTTTGATCACTGGTTCCTAAAGCGAATTCAAGCAAACCACTAAGCCCATCCTGATCTTTGTCAGAGTTCGGATCACGGGCTGCAAATTCCCGGGTGTCTGAACTATTTGGCGAACCACCCGCGTGAACACTTGGGCGCCAACCGAGAGGGTTACCCGGATCAATCGCGGGTAAAATCCGTGTCAGGCTGGGACCTTCACCATCCGGGCTAGCTGGCCACGGGGAATTGTCGTTATAGCGGAAAGATTCGATCACCGAGCCATCAGCAGAAAGCAAGGTGATTATTTCTCCACCATTTGACAGAGATGTTTCATTTTCAAAATCTGTGATTAGGAAAAGTCCACCTGAAGGAAGACTCGTCCCAAGGGGGAATGTGTAATCGACCCCTTCTCCAAAATGAACTCCACTTAGGTCAATCGCTTCCCCCGAGACATTCATGAGCTCCAGAAACTCAGTGCCCTCGCCCTCCGGGTGATACATGATCTCTGAAATCACGAGATTTCCCTCAGCCGCGACATTTCCAAAATAAAAAGTGGTTTCAGTGAGACCAGACCATTCACCATCCACAAGGGTTCGTGCTCGTATCAATGAAGGTTCACTGAGAGCAAAACCATCATTGCTGACATACGAGAGTCCATCCAGTTGAACATCAATCCCGAGATCATTGCTACCAAGCGACTGCTGATGAAGTTCAACCGCCAGGACATTTTCTCCCTCCAAAAGCTGGCCTGGGGAGAGCTGGTAAGAGAAAAGATTCGGCGCACTCTCGGCGGATCCAAAAACCCCCGATGCAGAGAAGGTCTGATAATTCACCGTTTCTTCCGTAAGATTACTTCGCGCAATCTCGAAACCATTTAGGTAAACAATTGCGGCGTCATCACGTCGCACATCGATCTTCAGCTCGTAGTAATCTTCTGCTTCAGTGACCGTGAAATGCTTCCTCAAATGAGTCGTAGTGTATCTCGCCGAAGACACCCCGCCAAATTCTACCGTGGTATTAATCGTGCCACCGGTAATTCCACCGTAACCAAGCATCGCCTGGCCTGACTTCCAGCCGCTGTCATCAAAATCAGGATGCTTCCAATGATCAGGGCCATACGATGCGTGCCCGACCACAATATCACTACTCCCCAAATCACTTCCGGTATCAAGATAGAGCCAATCGGCAGACTCAAGTGGGACCAAGCTATTCGTCACCGATCCTCCATCCAACCTAGTCGCCATCAAGTTGATCTCATCACCCACCAATCTTGGATCGGAACCATCGGTCGTGTAGTAAATATCACCATCCTTACTGCGGAGCTTCACAATAAACCCCTCCTCCACCTGCCCTCCGTGTTGATTCAAAAGCGGAGCATCAAATGCAGGGAGATATCCTGCATCGCGATATTGGGCGACGATATTTTCAGTGCGCACCGGAAAATAATTAGTGAAGAGTCTTTCGCGCTCCGCGGCCCATTCTTCATCCCTATCATAAAGAGGAATTGGTCTCGGCAGTCCTACCGGATCAATATCCCGACGGTAGTCCCCCCAGCGGGCCGATTCCGCGACAATCGCCTCAAACATCTCGTCCTTCCGCGTATCCCATATCGCCATCACAGCGTCCGGAGTGAGTAAACCGTTATTATAAAAATGCTTCTGCGCCCGATCCGCCAACAAAACACGATATTCCGCATTACCGAGCAGGCTTCGCCAAATCCGGGATGGATCCTCAACGTTATTTAAGGCCAAGACGTTGTCGGTAGGCAGAATGAAAACAAACTCGCTATCCCAACAGAGGTAATACCATTTTCCGCCATTTTTATTTCTCAGCGCATACCAGTTGTGGTGATCCCAATCGAGATTCGCACCATACTGCTGAATGAGCATGTAGTCAGTAAAAGCCTCGAGATCCAACAACTGGGCCATTTGGGCATAATTCGCGGGATCAGAAAGCCCGCCATTCGCCAAAGCAATTAACGCATCGTAATCCGCACGTGCATTCGCACCATCAATCGCTTCGCCACTATTCAACGTCTGATAATCTTCTTCATCTCCCCCAAGGTAGGACTCCCCAAAGGCTGCAGTGCCCCGCTCGGTAGGATTGTAGAGTCCCCAATAAATCCCGTTGATATACACGTGAGCATAAAGCGATCGAGTTGCAGGATGCCCCATTGCAAGCTGGGTGTCTTTCGCCCATAAATCACGAATGTATTGCGCACGGCCGCGGTTATCTCCTCGAAAGGTGTTGTGGTGGAGCCACGATTGATTGCCCGAGCCTCGCAGGACCAACTGGTCAAACTCTGTAGTCGCATCAAGATCGCCCTTGAAAAAGTCATAATCCAACTTCGATGGCCCAAACTCACTTTTAAACGTTAGCCGAAAGGAGTGCTTCGGATTTTTCGAAGGCAGACGAGTGTGCCCGCCTTGAATACGAATCCCCGCATTTACCTGAATTGCCTCGGTATTACCATCGGGGTAAATCATCTCGAAGGAAACCGGTCGCTCCCAATCACTTCCCCGCTGCTGGGGGTTTTGATAAATCCCTATCGCCGGGTCGAAGAGGTTCTCTTTCTCCGTCACAAGGGAAATGGTCGGCACCGCCAA
>JBDNAG010000068.1:0-5236 GCA_039768565.1 Akkermansiaceae bacterium
CTTTGCTGGTTTTATCGGAGCCACCGGGACAACTTCTAATTGAGGGATTTCATCTGCTGGAATTACTTCAAATTGAGGCCCATCCACCTGGACCTCGACACTTCGGGCAGCGAGAAAATAAAAAAGAAGCAAAAGAAGTTTCATTATATTGAGTGGCTAGCGATCCACGTTTGTGAAGACTGCTTGAACGTCTTCATCATCCTCCAGCTTATCAACCAGCGCATCGATTTCAACAAGTTGTTCCTCAGTGAACTTCTGAGGATTATTTGAAATCCTTTCTAGGCTCGCTTTGGTCACCTCAACACCGAGTCGCTCAAAAACCTCGGTCAGCTTTCCAAAAGAAGTGAATTCGCCATAAACAAGCCCCATATCAGATTCCACTTCCATCTCCTCCAACCCGGCGTCCATCAGCTCCAGCTCGAGTTCTTCTAGGTTGGCACCTTCCGGCTTGAATTCGATCACGCTTTTGCGATCAAACATGAACTCAAGCGACCCCGAGTTCTGCATCTCCCCACCGTTTTTGTTAAAAGTCGTCCGTACATTGGTCACCGAGCGGTTGGTGTTCTCAGTCGCGCACTCCACATAAAAGAGGCTGCCGTTAGGCCCTTTTCCCTCATAATTAATTTCGGTAATGTCTCCCAGATCCTTACCGGACGCCCGTTTGATTGCCTTATCGATATTATCCTTCGGCATGTTCTCAGCCTTGGCATTCATGATTGCCGTGCGCAGTTTGGAATTGGAATCCGGATCAGGTCCGCCTTCCTTGGCCGCCATCGTGATCGATTTGGCCAACTTTGGAAAAATGCGTGACATCTTTCCCCAACGCGCTTCTTTCGAAGCCTTCCGATATTCAAATGCTCTTCCCATGGTGGTTTGACTTGTTGATGCAGAAACTAACCACCTCACAAAATTTTCAAATGCCAAAGTTTCTTTGCCGGAACTTGAATTCCTAAAAAACTCCGACTTACTCTTTCTAGGATGTTATTTCTTCAAAATTCGTGGAAGCTCTCTGTCACCTTGGACTCCCTGACTCGCTGAACTGAAGAACCTTCTCCCATGACCACCTTAAGATGAAATCCATTTTCTCGCCCACTTGGCGGCTTTTTGTCGCACTTGCTTTCATCTCCGGAATCGGAGTTCTTGTCTTTCCCCAATCCGGGGTGGTCTCGCAAATCTCGGGATTCCTTCGTGTCAATGGAGGTCTCGACAGCGCAGACGTAGATGAGTTGCCGGAAAATCTCGCCATTCTTAGTCCTGAAAATCGATTGTTTATCCACGGGGAAGACAATTCCGGCTCCCCGCAACGTCGCTGGAAAGCCGTGCACACTCGGAATCCGAACAGCCCGCTCCACTACGCCCGCTACCTTCAGCAGATCGAAGAACTCCCGTCGGACTTCCACTCAACAGTTTCCAGTCTTGATCCAGACAATGGCTGGTTTGACCTCCACGAATCCAAACGAATTTTTTCAATGGCTTTTTCCCGGATCGATGAAAAAGGGGGGGCCAAAGATGAGTGGGATCGATCAATTCCAAATTACAAGATCCTAGATGAAGCTCAACTGCAGAAGGCTCTCAAGCTCTTTCATAAAGCAGCCTCCAAGAAAGGCTTCACAAACTATGGCATAGAGATGCAGCAACTGATTCTAAACGAGCGTGAAGCACCCGAAACCTGGCTCGAAGAAATTTCATATCGAACGAACATTCTCTCCATTTCAACTGAATACAAGAGCGTGATCTCTTCTGGGGAATTTCTGGGTGCAGCCGTCCAATATTTAGTCGCTGAAGATGACCAGGACGGGTTCCTGAAACTCGAGAATTCTATTCTCGGACTCGCTCCCAAACTACACGCCAACTCCCACGAACTCATTGGAGGTCTTGTTCTACAAGCTTGGCTTCGTTCCGCCTACCAAAACCTAGAGATTGGCAGCCAACATTTTGGGCTCATTTCCCGCGCAAAAAAATACCACAATCTTCGTGATAAGATCGAATCAAGTTATAAAGAGAGACAGGCAAACCGAAATCGCCCGGAACAGGAAGAACTCTTTAAAAATCATGCCTCAATCATGATGAACCTGACGTCACCGCTTCTATTTGGTTCTCCCCAAGGGCTTCCAGTCAAAGCGGATCTCCTCCCCTCGGCACGGGCGGAGCATGCCGTAACTGCACGACTCTTTACCTTTGGCTGGCTAGTCATCTTCACCTTACTCGCAGTCGATCTATGGCTCCTGTCGAGGAAAAGCCCGAAGGCATCCGATCAACCAGCGAAAAGCTCCACCTATTGGCAAATACTCTTCTTTGGAGTCATCGTTCCCTTCACTGTTCTTTTACTCATCCGATATCTCACCCCGCTGGGGGGGCTACAATATTCTGCCTCTTCCTCAAAATTCCAACATCTCGCCATCCCTCTCACCGCCTCTGGGCTGTTCATCTGGGCCTGCACCTCGGTCGCAGCCCAATTTTTCACGTCTAACAATCGTGATCCCATACGCTGGTTCCTCTTCATCCTCGTTCCAGCCTTTCCAGTCATCCTGGTTGGATTCTATCACGCCCTAGATAAGCCCAAGACCATTGTCGTCGTCTGTGGCCTTTTCCTTCTGGGTTCAATACTCTGGCAGATGATCCGCGCCTTTTCGAACCTTAGGCGCAAAGATACGGACATCTATTCACAACGCCGACACGCCCTTCCCTGCACTCTTCTTGCAGCTGGACTGTTCGGACTCTCAACTTGGGGCCTCACGCTTGAGGAGCGCGCATGGATCGCCAAAGACAATTTCGGCACACCGGACGGGCTTTTCCTGTCGAAACATGAAGCTCGACTCGTGAAAACTTATCTGGCCGAGCTCGAAGAACTGCTACCTTAAACGTTCTCGCGCTTCACAACTTCCATCTCACCCCTCCAGTGACGTTTGAAAGTCAGGCGCTCGCGCCGCGTCTCTGATTTATTAGAGGCCCCGTGTTCCACCAACATCATTGCCCGACTACTTTTCACCATTAATTCGCGTACCCGAAAAACTGGCTCAGTTCGAGTGCGGAAAAAGGCATGAAGCGCGACGTCCCAATGATCAGCGTTCCAAAGAAACGCCCCCGGCTCAAATTCATGAAGCCAAGATAAAGCCGTGAATAGCTCCCGGATTTGAGCCTCCCCATGTTCACGTATCAATTTACGGGCTGCTCTCCTGTTCAGCAAACCTTCAATATGCCCAGCAATCGGATTGAAATGGAAGTAGTCAGCTTCCTTCAAAAGCTCTTTCTGATGCTCGCCCATCAGGCGTTGCATTTCTTCACGTTCGATTTCCCCTTCTTGCCACTGGAGAATCAAATTACGAGGGGTCGGGAATGGAGCCAACTTCATCGGGAAAGCGTTTAACACAAGCAGAGTAGCTTGTCCACCCGACGAAGCGGTGTTATTTACCCCTTATGCAGGTTCAAAAAGTGAAATACGCCATCTGGGCAGCCGATCACCTCCGCGCGATCAAGTTCTATCAGGAGACCTTTGGAGCGGAACTCTCCTTTGAAATGGAAGTCTGGAGCGAGGTCACTCTTTGTGGCTCAACCATCGGAATTCACGGAGGAGGCGAAGGGAAACGTACTTGGACCGGGCTTAGCTTCCAATGCGATGACATTCATTCCGGAATCGAACTCGTCAAAGAAAACGGAGGAGGTCTTGTTCGTGAACCGGAGGAAGAAGACGGCTTCATTCACCTCGCCTTCTGCTTCGACACCGAAGGCAACGAATTCATGCTTACTCAAAAACGCCCTTCCTAAAGCCATGTTCCAATTTCCACTTGGCCTTCTGCGACTCTTTTCCCTTCTCGATGGCCTTTCGTTCATCATCCTTCTCTACTTCGCAATCTACGAAAAACGTATCCTTGGTGATGAAACGGCTGTCAGATTCCCAGGTATGGTGCACGGCGTCATCTTCACTATTTTCCTCATTCTCCTTTATATCGCCATGGAGAAGCGTAAGTGGCCCATCAAACGCGCCGCCCTAGTCTTCGTTTGTTCTCTAATCCCTCTGGCTCCCTTTTTCCTCGAGCTCAATCTTAAAAAGGAACAGGAAGAAGTAGAGAGTTAGAATTGATCTTGCGGGATTAATCAAGAGCCGCTCCCATGATAGAACTCTCTGCACCTTTTTCCTAGAGGAATTGCCTCATCCGCCTCACACTGCGGCCCCATGAAAAAAATCATCGTTGCGCTCGCAGTCCTCATCCCAGTCCTCGCCATGGCCGATCATCACAAAGAAGCTCCTGCAGCTAAAAAAGAAGCCGCCGGAGCTTTCCGCCACGTCGTTTGCTTTAAATTCAAGGAAGAAGCCAAGCCCGAGCAAATCAAAAGCATCGAGAAAGAGTTTGCCGCGCTCAAAGGGAAAATCGATACCATTGTCGGACTTGAATGGGGAACCAATGTGAGCCCGGAAGACCGCGCCAAAGGTTTCACCCATTGCTTCATCGTCACTTTCAAGGACCGCGCAGGACTTGACGTCTATCTCCCACACGCTGAGCACAAAGCCTTCGTTAAAATCCTTAAGCCCATCCTCGACGACGTTTTCGTCTTCGACTTCATTGCCAAGTAGCGAGTGATGAAAATCCCCGCGATCAAGGGTGTTATCCGGCGTCGCCTTCTCCTAAATTACCGGGTCTCACCCGAAATCGTTCAGTCGCATCTGCCGAAGAACTTTCGGCTGAAGCTCGTGAACGGTCAAGCCATTGCGGGGATTTGCCTCATCCGTCTCGAACAAGTCCGCCCCACTTTTCTACCAGCCTTCACGGGCATCAGCAGTGAGAACTCAGCCCACCGCGTCGCCGTTGAGTGGGACGATAAAAACGGGTTGAAAAAAGAAGGGGTTTTCGTCCCTCGTCGCGACACCGATTCCCTTCTCAACTCACTCGCCGGTGGCCGGATTTTCCCAGGAGTCCATCATCACTCCCGATTCGAGGTCACCGATCAAAAGGGCGAAATCTCCATCATGATCAGTTCAGACGACAAGCCACTCGTCGAGGTTCAAGCCAAAGAGTGCGAATCCTTCCCTGAAAAATCGATTTTCGGATCCTTTCAGGAATCCTCCCGCTTTTTTGAAAATGGTTGTATCGGCTATTCCTCACGCCCCCATTCCGCCCGACTTGATGGGCTCCGGCTCAATGTTCCAAACTGGCAGGCCTCCCCGCTCAAAGTTCTGGAAATAAAATCCTCCTACTTTGATAATTCCGATCTCTTCCCTCCGGGAACCATCACCTTC
>JBDNAG010000305.1:0-2587 GCA_039768565.1 Akkermansiaceae bacterium
AAGAATGGCTCCGATTGGAAAAGTCCTGGCGCGGTCAGAAAAATGAAGATGCCGGGAAGAAGGTGGGTGAGCCATCGGAATACTCCGTGCCCCATGAGCTCGTTGTCCCATGTTGCATCACTTCTGCTTATGAAATTCTTCACCCATCGCAGGACGAGAGGACGGAAGACAAAGTAGATCACTGCGGACACCGTAAGCATTCCGAGGAGGAAAATGAGCAGGGTGATGGGATGCTTGAGCCAATCGGCAAGCCAATCCTGTCTGGCTGTCCAATCAGAGACTGTTTGGGCGATATGTGACACTTTTATATCAATGGCGTCCCCGTTGTTGGTGATGATTTGGTAAGGTTGACTCAGGTTATTTTTGGTTTCTGACATTGTATTGAATTGGTCGAAGCTACGGGCTGGATTTCACACAGTTTTCGGGTGATTGATATCCACTTGTAGGAGATTGGCGATGGAATTGTTTCTTAGAAGTCGTCATCAAACCCCTGTCGATAAGCATTGGTCTCACCGTCGGCTTGGTAGATGAGGAGGATGGCGCCCTCGGTTGCAATTTCGTCGAAGAGGTCCATCATGAATTCCTCTTGGCCAGGCCAAGGGTAGACGAAAAAGAGATCGACTTCGTCGGGGTCGAGGCCGTCATAGGTGGGATTATTGTCGATGGTGGCGCCGCCTGAGGTAGTAGCTTGCGGAGGGAGTAGGTCTTTGCCTCCGATGCCTTCGCATTCTTCATAACCTTCGGGAAGGTAGCTGGTGCAGAGGTATTCGGCGGGGATATTGAGATCGTGGGCGAGTTGGGTTGAGAGTTCAACAAGTCCGTCTTCGATCTCAATGCCATAGGCTTCGAAGCCGATCATGGAAGCCATGCAGGTCGCGATGCCGAAGCCGCTGCCCCATTCGCAAAAGAGATTACCGCGAAGTTCTCCGGATTCTTTAAGAGTAGAAATGGCGGAGAAAACTTTCTCGGGGTTACTCGGGAGATAGCGTGGATAGCGTCGGTCGAGACCGGCGTCAAAGAAGGCGTCGCAACGTTGCTCGGCTTCGGCAAGCATGGTGGCAACACCCGCCGGAATTTCGACAGGTTTGGGAGTGAAGTTGAGTTGTTCGAGGGGCACGGTTTAGATAGAGTCGATTTTAGACTTTCGCAGGAATTGGACAGCTTCGATGTCGACCTCGCCCGGCACGTGATTATTTGGCACGGCATCAGGATATGACTCACTTAAAAAGCCGATACCTCCTCCCCGAAGCAAGGGGATTGCCAGAAAGGACTTCTTCATGCCGTTGAAGGTAGCTTGGCAGACAAGGAGGTGCGATGCCATTTATGGGGACATTTCGTGTAGGGTGCGAATTTTGAAAATCTCACGGGATTACTTCCGTAATTCCAAGAGATGATTCGGTTCCTTTCTTTGATCAGGCTTGCAGTGGTCAGTGTGCTTCTTGGAGTTCCTGTTTTGCCTGCCGCGGAGATTGCTCCGGAGAGAATGGGCAAGGAGGCCGCTGATCTGGACGAACTCGTTGACGCTGTTCTTAAAACATCAGGTAAAACCAAGCCTGCTCCGGTGGATGATTTTACCTTCCTCCGACGTGCCTCGCTCGTGGCCGCCGGGCGCATCCCGACGTTGGCCGAAGTTCAGGAGTTCACGAATGATTCCGCGGAGGACAAGCACAGCCGACTCATCGACAGACTTTATCACTCGAAGGGCTACCAAAGTCATATGAACAACTGGTTCTATGATCACCTCCGGCTCAATGAGGTGAAGTTACAAGGAGGATATTTCAGTTCTAATACACCGTTGATCAATTGGACAAGGCAGTCAGTGCGCGAGAACAAAAATTGGAAGGAGATGACCATCGAGCTGTTATCGAGTCGAGGCAATGGCTGGACTGGTTCGGGCGCTTCTCACTACTACACTCGTGATATTGGCATGCCGTTGGACAATTCGGCCAATACGATGCGGGCGTTTTTGGGGGTGAGAATGGAATGCGCCCAATGTCACGATGATCCTGGTTCGAGCTGGGAGCGAATCGACTTTTTTAATCTCGCAGCCTTTACCCATGGTAAGAGTAATTATGGCCGTCTTGATTTCCTCAAGGGAAGGGGCTTGTTGGTCAATATGTCCTCGGAAAAGGCCTTCAATGCGCCGGGTCTTCATCACCTGCATTTCTTTAGTGATGCCATCGGACAATATGCTGCCAGCGGGATCGAATTAAGTAAGGGGACGGGGCGGATCAAGCTCCCTGATGACTATCAGTATGAAGATGGTGATCCCGGCGAAATGGTGGAAGGCCGTACTCCGTTCGGTGATAAAGTGCGCCTCGATTTTAAGAAGAATAATCCGGATAGTCTCCATCGCTTTGCCGCCTGGGTGGTGGATGACGAAAATCCGACCTTCGCCGGATCTATTGCTGCTAGAATGTGGCATCGGGTAATGGGGGCAAAATTGCACAAGAAAGACAGCGAAGAGTATCTCGATCCGAAAGATCCGGTAACGGGGGAGCTCAGCAGGGCCTTGATGAGGCTTATGAAGGATTACGATTATGATCTTCGGGCTTTTCAGCAGACACTCATGTTGACTAAGGCATTC
>JBDNAG010000306.1:0-4304 GCA_039768565.1 Akkermansiaceae bacterium
AACGCTGTTGTTATTAAAAGTACCGGGAACAGGGGTCGAACCTGCACGCCCAAGGGCACGTGATCCTAAATCACGCGTGTCTACCAATTCCACCATCCCGGCCTCTTGGAAGGAGGTTAGGGCGTTCACCAACGGTTGCAAGTTGATCTGTTCGTAAAAACCAATCTTTTTTGGATCCTAGTGGTTGCCTTTCCGTATTTGATGGCGAGAGATTATTTGGGGCGGGAATAAAAAACATCTCCCCGAAGAGGTAATGGCGACTGATGCCGTAAAACAATATTAGCAATCCGGGATTGCCAGAGGCTCAGTGGCTGGGGCACTCTCCGCTCCGATGCGTTTTGCGGTGTTAGGCAGTGGCAGCGGAGGGAATTCCACCGTCGTCGAGTGCGATGGGAAATACCTCTTGGTTGATGCTGGACTGAGCGCCAAGCAGTTAAACCTTCGGTTGGATAGGCTGGGTGTGGCTCCGGAGAAATTGACCGGAATTTTGCTGACACACGAACATGGCGATCACATCCGCGGCTTGGATGTTTTTCTCCGTAAATGCCGTGTGCCTATTTTGGCCTCGATTATGACCGGCCGTGTGGTGCAAGAGGGACTTCGCGAGCCTGCTCAATGGATTTCCTTTGAGAGTGGTCAGAAATTTAAGTGGGAGGGGTTTGAAGTTACGACTTTCCCTCTGCCTCATGATGCCGTTGAGCCGGTGGGCTATGTGATTGCTAAAGGTGAGCGCAGGGTCGGGGTCGCGACCGATCTAGGGCACGTTGATGCTCAGGTCATTGAGGCCTTGAAGGGCGTAGAAGGCCTGGTTTTGGAGGCGAATTACGAATGGCAGATGTTGGAAGCCGATGTGAAGAGGCCCTTTAGCACGAAGCAACGGATTTCATCACAGCATGGACATTTGTCAAACGAGCAAGCTGCGGACCTGGTAGCAGAGCTTCTTCCGGAAGGGCTGAAGCGCGTTGTGCTGGGGCATCTGAGCAGCGATTGCAATTGCCCGATCAAAGCAGTCGAGGTGGTTCGCGAGCGGATTGGGGCAGGGGAATTGGAAATTTGTGCGGCCTCTCAAAATGAAGTGACAGCTTGGCAAAGCATCGAGCCGGAGATCGATCCGGCATTTTATGGAGAACTCTTTAGACAGCGATGAGTTTCGCGTTGCTCTTCGCGGGAAGACCGCCAAACTGCCGCCCGCGTGAATCAGGTTCCAGTCAAGCCCAGTGCCGAGGAGTTTGTTGAGTTAGCGCAGGCCGGAAATGTCGTGCCTGTCTATGCTCAGCTTGCTGCTGACTTCGAGACTCCGGTCTCTGCCTTTTTAAAGCTTCGCGATGGCAGAAATGCCTTCCTCTTTGAGAGCGCGGAGAGTACCGATGCGAGCGGACGATGGTCGATCGTGGGTAGTCAACCCCGCTGGGTTTTCACATCACGTGGTGATGAAGTCACCATTGAGCGTGGAGGCGAGGTCGAGAAGCGAAAGCGCGAAGGCGATGTTCTTGATGAAGTGCAGCGCCTGATGGCTGGCTACAAGCCGGTGACCCACGGTGATGCTCCGCCATTTTTTGGGGGAGCGGTTGGATATGTTGGTTACGATGCGGCCCAACAATTCGAGCCAACAATTTCGGTGTGCCCTGAAGATGATCTTGGGCTACCCGAGTCGATCTTCTTTCTCGCTGATACCCTAGTGGTTTTTGATCACAAATTACGACGTCTTTTGGTGGTGGCGAATGCCATGCTTGATGAAGCCTCATCTGTTAAAGAAGCCTATGCGCATGCGGTGGGTCGCATTGGTGCGGTGATTGGCATGTTGGACCGCCCTCTTCATGTATCTCCGTTGAATGGGCTCGCCGAAGTCGAGTCCCCGGCTCCACGTAGTAATACGAGTCAAGCCGAGTATGAGGAGATGGTCCTCAAGGCGAAGGAATACATTGCTGCCGGTGACGCCTTTCAAGTGGTTCCCAGCCAGCGTTTCGAGGCCGATTTTGAAGGCTGTAACATTGATCTTTATCGGGCACTCCGGCACATTAACCCCTCGCCGTATATGTTCGTTTACGAGACTCCCGATTTTTCCTTAGTGGGAAGTTCTCCCGAAGTTCACGTGCGTGCTGTTGACGGGAGGATTGATATTCGTCCCATTGCGGGCACGAGATGGAGAGGTAAAACTCCCGAGGAGGATGATGCCTTGGCTGCAGATCTTTTGGCAGATGAAAAAGAGTGTGCCGAGCATGTCATGTTAATTGATTTGGCTCGTAACGATGTTGGTCGTATTTCTGAAGCCGGAACAGTGAACGTGGATGATCAAATGATCGTGGAGCTCTACAGCCACGTGATGCATATCGTATCAAATGTTAGCGGACGTTTATCTCCCGAATATTCGTCGTACGACGTTCTTCGGAGTACTTTTCCAGCAGGAACGGTGAGCGGGGCTCCAAAAATCCGGGCGATGCAAATTATTAACTCGCTCGAGAAAAACAAACGGGGCACCTATTCGGGTGCCGTCGGTTATTTCGGCTGGGACGGAAATCATGATTCCTGCATTGCTTTACGGACTTGTGTCTTAAAGGATGACAAGGTTTACGTTCAAGCTGGCGCCGGAGTGGTAGCTGATAGTAACCCGACCTATGAATACAACGAGACGGTAAACAAGGCTGCGGCGATGATGCGTGCAGTCGGACTCGCTAAAACCCTCGCAAAACCTTGATCCCTTTTCTGTCATGTTAGTCGTTATCGATAACTACGATTCGTTCACCTATAATTTGGTGCAGTATTTTGGTGAGCTTGGCGCCGAGATGAAGGTTCTCCGAAACGATGTTGTCACTGTGGATGAACTCCGGGAACTTGAGCCTACCCGAATTTGTGTTTCGCCCGGACCCTGCACTCCAAATGAAGCTGGAATCTCTTGTAAGGTGATCGAAGCTTTTGGGGGAGAAATCCCAATTTTTGGAGTCTGTCTTGGCCATCAATCGATTGGGCAGGTTTACGGAGGGGAAGTGGTTCGAGCCAAGGAATTGATGCACGGGAAAACTTCAATGATTCATCATGAAGGCGGAAGTGTCTTTAAAGGGCTCGCAAACCCCTTTGAGGCGACCCGCTACCATTCTCTGATTGTGAAGAAAGAGACTCTACCTGATTGTCTCGAAGTAACTGCGTGGACGGAAGATGGCATCATCATGGGCCTGAAGCATAAAGATCTGAATGTCCATGGAGTGCAGTTTCATCCGGAGTCGATTCTCACTGATTCTGGAAAGGAAATTCTCCAAAACTTCCTCGACCTTTAAAATTATGTGCATTCATGCCTAGATCATCGCCTTCGTTTTCTTTCCTGCTCAAGAAGTGAGAGTTTCCTTTCAAAGCTTAGCCTAGTCTTGTCGACAATCTACTGACTTTTAAGAAAAGCCAGAGTGGTTGCGACAGGACACCGATATAGGCAGTTGGGTTTTGCGAAGAAAGTCGGTGCTGAGGGGTTTTTCGATCGCGATATGATCTACTTACGCGGAATGCTGTAGATGCCACCCGGCAATCTCGCTGTGGTTCTGTCCCCAATCGTCCGTTACGTTGCGAATGGAAGATTTGATCACAACAGATGATATCATCGATCGATGGTGTTTTTTCAAAGAAGAAAAATACCTCAGCCGAGCTACTGAAAAAATTTGGGTGATTAGATGACTGTTCAGCAAGATTGGGTGTTCAGGATATCGTTCCAAGTATAGCCTGACATGATGCAGTTAAGGATGAACAGCGCGGTGAGAGTGACACTAAAGACCTGATTGAATATGATCTCGAAAAAGCAGCCAGGGCAATCGCCGCTGAGAAAGCCATGGTGATGGAGGTATTTAAGAAAAATAATTAGAAGCGCATTAAGGAACCGGAACCCGGCCCATGAGCCGCTCGATGATCTGATCGGTCGTTACGTTTTCAGCTTCGGCTTCGTAGGATAAGAGGATGCGGTGACGAAGAATTTCCGGAGCAAGTTCTTTCACATCAGCTGGAGTGACAAAAGCTCGACCTTGTAGAAAGGCGTTGGCCCGTGCGGCCCTGGCAAAGTTGATGGTGGCTCGAGGTGAAGCTCCGGCCATGATGAGTTTTTTGAGTGAACTCTCATAACTGCCGGGAGTTCTTGTTGCTTGCACGAGATCCACAATGTAGCCCCGCACAGCTGAGTCGATGTAAATTTGGTCGACTAGTTCACGGCTTGTGGCGATCGCTTCCGGACTGGTCACTGGAGATGTTACTTCATTAGCAGTGGAGGAGGACATCCGGTCAAGAATATCCAGTTCCTCTTCCCGGCTTGGGTAGTCGACCGTGATCTT
>JBDNAG010000307.1:0-3075 GCA_039768565.1 Akkermansiaceae bacterium
CCAGTCAGTGATCCATGCGTAACACCAGAGTTGAGCGCGGACGTTTGGCCATGCGAGATCGGGGACTGCCCCATAGATCCAATCGGTGCGGACTTTCCGCTCCACAATAATCACCGGCGATGCGGGATTGTCGGGGTTCGTTCTAAGCACAAGGTCAGGGCGGCATCTAAGCGGTTGACCTTGCACCGTGAGCCCACGGCAGTCAAAAACTATATCATTGTCCGTTTTACCCTGGTCTTCAACGGCGATTTTCCACTCGGTTTCCGGCCGACATCGGCCTGCTTGAGAAGCCACTGCGCGATACTGCCTCATATTGGCTTCCGTTATGGTTCCGGTCCACCTCTGATAGTCGCTATCTGAGCGGCTTCCTCCTGCGCTCTTGATTCCAGTCGTCTGCTCAAAGACAAATTGAGAAAAAGCTGTTGCCGTTGCTTTGGGTTTGCTCATTTTCTACTTTTTTGGATTCAAACTGGAAGTACGCGGGCTGATTTCATCAGCTTCGGCTCTGTCGTTCAAAACCGAACCGGCTACAAATGAATCATAATCACCTGCCCCGCGAAGAGGGACATACCATATCGACCCGGCCTCGTAAAGGAGACCAACCCAAGGGCTAAGGTACCAAACCAAACAGCTTCCTGTTTGTAACTCACACTTCGATTGAATCAGCCATGAGGGCGGCTTGTGACTCGCTAGCGGCTTTCTCCCACTCAGACACGCTTGTCCCCAGGTACCCCCCTCCGGTCCGGTCCAAAGGCGGCTTCAAGGCCCTCCCGCCAAAAGCAAATTCCTGCGGTAAGAATTCCCTCGGGTGTCTAGATATATCGCACCGAATTATAACTTTCCCGGTTTCGGGAAAGTTACGCTTTGGTTCCTCCTCCGGGGAGGATCGTGTTCATCCCGCCTGGCAGCCCAAAGAGATCCCGTTCGGCGACAGCCGGACTCTCGTCCTCGACGACAGCTGACAGGCAAGAAGCTTGGTGACTTTAAAAAACCGCTGCTAAGAAACAACTTGGCAACGCGGGCTTGGAATCTATCGGAAAGACTCCAGCGACCCCTACAGCGACGCTCTCAAGCAGCAATAGAATAGACGATTTGAATTAACGCCATCTATGCAACACTCCCCCGTCGCACGCCCGCGCAAAGGTGTCAGAGAACTCTCTCTTTTTGTGAATAGCACTTCCACTTTCGTCGATCATCAAGCCGAACTTTGCTGCCCAATTTGCAACGTGAAAAAACGATACTGCATTAGGTGGCCTGACAACAAAAGGTGGCACACTGTTAGCACGGAGCATGAAGAGAGTCCATTTTCATTGTAGCTATAAGAAAGTACCGGCGATGGGAATCGAACCCATACTTCCGAGGAAACGCGATTTTGAATCGCGCGCGTCTACCAATTCCGCCACGCCGGCTTACTTGTGCTGAAAGCGGGCGCAGTCTTCAAATTCCAATGTGCTCTGTCAAGTCCTCCGCCCTTCGATTTTACTAAAAACCAACAATTGTGATCTTTCCCTCGCCGCACTTAGATTTTATTTCACTCAGTCCCAGAAAAAGGGTCTTTCCTGCTTCGACTGCGATCGTTCTCACCCCAGCCTGTTGACAACTCTCGATTGTCTTTGGCCCGATTACCGGAACATCAAACCTCATATCTTGCGCCGGTTTAGAAACCTTGACCAAGGTCACATCTTTTCCGTTCCCTAGTTTACCTCCACGCCTGATGCATTCATCTGTTCCCTCAAAAGCCTCTACGGCAAGAACGGTGCCTCGTCTCACCACGATACTCTGACCGATATCAAGGGCGCTCGTCTGCTTCACAATCTTTGTTCCAAAGCGAATATCTTCCCAGTCACGCTCGCCTGGTGCAGGCCCATAAAGATGACCTTCGGCGGCCATTTGATCTTCTAAAAAAGTCGTTGCCGGCAACAGAGTGATTCCATCTTTTTTCAATTCGTTTGCAATCGCACCAAATAAAGACTCAGCATTTCTCTCTTTTACCGAGTGCAACACTTTCAAGGTTCGAAGATCCGGCCAAAGATCAAAAAGATTTCGAGGCGCAATCTGACCCACCATGATTGCCTCCTTTGCCCCTTTTTTACAAAAAAACCTAATTAACCCTCCCAGTTGCCCGACCCGGAACCACTTAATTTCGTCAGCCATTGCTTCGAGTTCAGGCTTTGTCTCCCCCTTAAAGGCCGCGACTATGATTCGAACTCCTTCGCGACGAGCAGCCTTTATGAAGGTTTCAGGGTAAATCCCATTTCCTGCTATTACGCCAATTGTCCGCTCTTCGCTGCTCACGTCTGAAATCTTCAATTCCCTATCGTCAAAGTTCAAACTTCAAATTGCACGATCTCCACAGACACACTACAATCACTCATGGGCAATGTTGAACTCATTCTGGCAACTCTCGCCGTCGTCGCACTTTTGGTCGTCGGCGTCATTTTTATTAATTTCTTTGGGCTCTGGATCCAAGCACGTGCTGCAGGCGCGCCGGTAAGTCTCGTGAACCTTATTATGATGCGGTTCCGGAAGGTTCACCCCGGAATCATTGTGAACAGCCGAATTACCGCGGCAAAAGCGGGCCTGAACTACTCAACTGATGATCTCGAGGCTCATTATCTTGCTGGCGGTGACATCATCAACGTTGTTCTTGCTCTGGTGGCTGCCGACAAGGCCGGTATCTCCCTTTCATTCAAAAAGGCCTGTGCCATTGATCTGGCGACCAAGGACACTGGTAAAACTGTTCTCGAAGCGGTAAGAACCTCCATTAATCCCAAGGTCATTGATTGCCCCAACCCGTCCAGCGGTGTGACTAAAATCACCGCGGTCGCAAAGGATGGAATTGGCGTCAATGTCAGAGCACGGGTGACCGTCCGCACAAACCTCGATCGATTCGTGGGTGGAGCGACGGAGGAAACAATCATTGCGCGAGTTGGCGAGGGTATCGTGACCTCAGTTGGATCAGCAGCATCCTACAAGACGGTCCTTGAGAATCCCGATTCAATCTCACGCCTTGTTCTCGAAAAAGGCGTCGACGCCGCGACAGCTTTTTCTATTCTTTCCATCGATATCGCCGAC
>JBDNAG010000069.1:0-26639 GCA_039768565.1 Akkermansiaceae bacterium
CCTAGAATTCTCCTCGAACTGGGTCGGAGAGACGACCCTAGCACCTTGGCCTTCCTCGTCCTCTCGGAAGATTTCAAAAAAGTGAATGGTTCAATGGTCGGTCTGCGTTCCCACATTACTGGAATGACGAGAGAAAACGATGACTACGAGAGCCTGCTTTCTCTGGTACATTTATTCGAGAAAGTTGCCACAGCGGCCCACTTGACTGTCATGTCTATGGAAGATCCGTCCGAGCAGATCTGGATCCTCGACGGAAGAGAAATAACTTGGCAATTGTCGCACGAAGAAAGGAAAAACGCGATGGATCGGCTTTATCAAAGCTCGTTTCGTACATCTCAAGAACAAAGCGAAATAACCACCCAGCTCATTCAAATTGAGACGCCCGTCCACGAGGTCGGCGACTCGCAAGGCGGAAATTTTTTTGGATTCCCCAATCAACAAAAAGACCCGACTGAATGATCAGCCGAGTCTTTGAAATGATTGAGGTCCAGTCGAATCCTAGAGGGAGTCGCCGAGCATCTTCATGGCGTCAGCAGCGCGGTTGGAATAACCCCACTCGTTGTCATACCATGAGCAAACTTTTACCATGTTGCCATCGATGACGGTGGTGAGACCACTGTCGAAGATGGAGCTGTGCGGGTCACCCACGATGTCCTGAAGGACGAGGGGCATTTCGCTGTAGTGAAGCACTCCCTTGAGAGGACCTTCGGCAGCTTCCTTGAAGGCGGCGTTGATCTCCTCGGCAGTCGCCGGAGAATCAAGCTCGGCAACGAGGTCGGTGAGTGAACCTGTCGGAGTCGGAACGCGGAAGGCTCCTCCGTTAAGCTTGCCATTCAACTCGGGAATGACGAGGCCGATGGCGCGGGCGGCACCAGTAGAAGAAGGAATGATGTTCTCAGCAGCAGAACGGGCGCGGCGAAGGTCGCCGTGAGGAGCATCAAGAAGACGCTGGTCACCGGTGTAGCTGTGAATGGTGCTCATGAAGCCACGCTTGAGGCCCCACTTGTCATTAAGAACCTTGGCAAGAGGAGCAAGGCAGTTGGTGGTGCAAGAAGCGTTGGAAACGATGTGGTGGTTAGCGGCATCATACTCGCTGTCGTTGATTCCGAGGCACATGGTGAGATCGGGATCAGAAGCAGGAGCGGAGATGAGAACTTTCTTGGCTCCGGCAGTGATGTGCTTGGTCGCACCTTCGCGGCTGCAGAAGAAACCGGTGGACTCGAGGATCACGTCGGCATTCCACTCACCCCATGGGAGGTTGGCCGGGTCGCGCTCGGCAGTGGCATGAATCTTGTGACCGTCCACGATGATATGGTCGTCATCATAGCTCACTTCGCGAGCGAATTGCCCCTGTGAGGAGTCATACTTGAGAAGATGTGCGAGGGTCTTGTTGTCGGTGAGATCGTTGATCGCGACGACTTTCTTGAGCTCGTCATCAGTCATCGAACGAAGCACCATCCGGCCAATGCGGCCGAATCCATTAATTGCGTAATTTGCCATGGGTCTTTCCTAGAATATTAGGGTTGGTCGTCCTCCAAACCTGTATGGTAGGAAAACGGCGGCATTATGCAGGGAAGCCCCTCCCCGTCAAGGTTCACGCGAAATGATTCGGATTGGCTGAATTTCATGCAATCCCAACCCAAAAACCAGGCTGAAACATCGCGACAAGGAAGGCCTCCCGCCCAATGAACGAAAGCGAATATACCTTTTAAGGGGTTTTGGGTGACTTTGGGAGCCGGGGCATGGGCTCGGGAGCAAACCGATATCTCACCGGTCCGGTCGCTTTGGCATCCTGCGCCTTATAGAAGAAACAATTGACACGCTGACTGCTCAAAACCCGAAACTGGTTGTTCCAAACCTGCGTCTTTCCTCCTTCATTTCCCAATTCAACGTAACGCACCATAATCCGATTCAAGCCCTCTTGAATTGGAGTCATGACAACCTCCCCCGCAGCAACCATAAGGGTTTCAAAATTAACTCTTTCGGTAGGATCGGCCGGCACCGCGCCCAACTGGATCTCCAAAGATTTTTCGGAAACATTCACAAAGCGCATCTGTCCCGTTTTGAAGGATGCCGAATCATCCTCGAGGAGGAGGATTTTGGGATTATTCCAGCTCATGGTGGCAGAATCACGATAGAGAACACCAAGACTCAATGGCGCAACTGGCTTCGGCCTAGTGATCCAAGGAGTGGCTCCCGGGCCTTCTCCACTTCTCACTTCCAAATTCTCGGTCGATCCAGAAATCGTCAACATCGGAGTAAACGCACGAAGCACCATCTTGAACGGAATGGCTTGGTCGCCGGAAGCCAACGAAGTCTCTTTTGGCGGCTCCGATCCCGGAGGTGGTTTCAACCCTTTCCGCACATTATCGATCAACTGTTCGCGCCAGGGAGCGCGCTCTCCCAATGTGATGAATCTCAGGTGTTTCGGCGGATTATCCTGCGCCTTGGCCGGTGAAGCCAGCACACATAAACCCAGAATGGCAAACAAAGATCGTATCATAATGTTTTACAAAGTTAATACATGATCTGCAAGAGATCCAGCGAAAGCTTTGCCTGAAACATCGTCTTTTTACGGGCTAGCGGACTTCAGGGACGGGCACCGCCTCCGGAATCAGCTGAAATCTAACCGGGCCACTCCTTTTCATCTCGCTGTCCTTAACTAACAAACACTGGACACGCTAATTTATTAAAACTTAAAGCTGATTACCCCAGATGACTTCCCTAGGTATTCCATTTAAAATAACCCGAAAATAAACGAATATGGCCTTAATAATTAGTCTCGTTTCAGTTTCGCCCAGAGCCAGGAGAAGTCCCTTTTACCTGGCTTCAACAGTTTTTTAGAGAAATTCACGAAGCGAACTTCACCCACCTTGAAGGAGTTTGGATCATCATAAAGAAGAAGAGATCTGGTGCATTCCTCCTCGATATAGGAAACCTCGCTGGCACCGGGCCAACACGACATATGGGGGCAATCGCAGTCATAGAACCAAGGCAAGCCATGGCGAAAGTCTCAGATCTCATAGATTGCGAGAAAACTACCGGACCAAAGCACACCTGCCAGTGAAAGGTCTTTGGGAAAATTGGCACAAGAAAAAAGCCAACTCCCCATAGCGGAAAAGTTGGCCTCTAAAAACTATGACTGCCTGTGCTCTATCACCCACGAGGTGCTTTTGGAATCCGCGGCATGGGCTCCGGCGCAAAGTAGAATCGCACTGCTCCAGTTGCCTTCGCATCTTGTGCTTTATAGAAAAAGCACTGAACACGCTGCTTGCTCAAAACCTTGATCTGGTTTTCCCAAATCTCCTTCTGGGTGTTGCCCTCAAGATATCCGACCAAAATTGGATTCACTCCCTCTTTGATCGGCTTGATTGCAGTTTTGCCAGGTGCAATTCCAAAAGCTGTCTTACCCAATTTCACTAGGACCGTCTTGTCTGAAACATTAACGAAACGAATTTCACCAGCCTTGAAGGAGGAAGGGTCGTCCTTCAGAAGAAGCATCTTGGGATTATTCCAAGTCATGGTGGCAGGATCGCGAAAGAGAACGCCGAGACTCAAGGGAGCCGCAGGCCGGGGTTTGCTAAGCCAAGCTGTGGCTGCCTCGCCTTCTCCACTCCTAATTTCCAGCTTGGGCGTGGTCGGGGCGATTGTAAGAATGTCGGTAAACGCACGCAGGGTCATCTTAAAAGGAATGCCCTGATCTCCCGAGAGAAGAGCAGTTTCCTCAGGAGGAACCGATCCTGGAGGCGGCTTAACGCCCTTGCGAACCCCATTTTCCAGAGTCTCCTTCCAGACGGGGAGTTCACCCAGGGCCAGAAAGCGAATGTGTTTCGGAGGATTATCCTGAGCGCCGGCTGCAGAAGCCAAGGCGCAAAAACCAAGGGCGGTGAGAAGAATACGTTTCATAAGACGACGGAGGATAGCATATTTCAGAACCCGCCTCCAGCGAAAGGTTTTGGCGATTTTTTGGCCACCCTAAACTTCGTTTCGATTCAACCATCGGAACCTTTTCACTCGAAACCGTCGTCCAAAATCGGGGAGCCCCCCACCTTCTTTCGGATTCAAGCCGGCCTCGTCCGGCCTTACGGGCTCGGGCACTCTTTGCACCACGGCCTCGCACCACGCTCTCGCTTTAACCTTTCCGTTGGCAACCGACTCACCATATCCCCGGATGACAAAAGTATCAGAACGAGCCGAAAGCCCCGCCCCAATTGCTTGCAACACATCCGCCTGGGTCAAATACACCGGCGCTCCCCATGCCTTGCTCTCAGGCTTCAGGGTCTGCTCAAGGAGAGTGGAATCTTCGATATTGTCCGGATGATCATAATCAGCCAGCGACCGTTCATTGGTGAGGAGGAAACGCGAATCCTGATTCAGAGGCTGATTGATGCCAGCACGCTCAATAGCAGCCTCGAGAGCCCCCTTCTCGCCAGAAAAATCATCAACCAGGCGCCGGTTGACAAAATCTGACAGTGAAAGGAAAGGCCCCCGTTCATGAACCTCGTTAACGATGGCTCGGGCAAGCCGGTCGATTTCATCGTCATTTAAAACCCGCGTGCCATCCCAGGTTCGGTCCATCGTCACGGCATCCTCCGACGTCCACTCCTCCCTGCCTTCTCCAATAATTCTTGGGAAGGGAGTCTCTCCGTTGCTTCGTCGATTCGCGGAAAGAATCGCTTTCCAGGCCTCCACCCTGGTTGAGTTAACGTTGAATGCCCCTTCGTTCATGAGCGAAAGCCCCGCACGATGGAAATCGTAAATATCATCGTGATTGGCCCCTCGAACCGGGCGCATGCGAGGATTGGGGAGCTGTCCGGCCACCCCCTTTTGAGCCGCAGTGCGTAGCTGCTCCCCTGACCCTGAACTGAGGAAAAAGTCATCCCAAAGAGTATGATTCACCTCATAGGAAAGGTCGTAAACGACATTGGAAGTTTCCGGAACATCGAGAAATAACCCCTTGCCATACTCGGCCCAGGTATCGCGGGAGGTGCCGCGCTCGGCATTGTCAGACCAGCCGATTTTTTCAGCTGAGAAGCCATTGGACTCGCGCTCGTCCCCTCGCAAGAGAGGAGCAGTACGAACCAAGCCAGCCAAACCAAACTTGGGGTCTGCCAGAGAATTGCCAATGGCGTATGAAGGATGCCAAACGTATTCGGAAATCTTGGCGTGCTGAAATTGAGCCAGTGAAATCACCCCCAACTCACGACGCGGCACGTCAAAGAGAATATTTTTCTTTGCTCCCGCAATCGGCAATCCGAAAGGGTTACCCCGGTTTCGGTTGTCTAAGCCCCGCACCGGAGTTTGCGCCCCCCAGCTGATTGCCTCGTCATAAAGATCCCGAGTGTAGATTCCGAAAAACCATGGTCCGCTGGCCACACCATCGCCCACGTTCCCGATCAAATTTTCGAAAGGTGAACGCGAGGAATATGCTGCGCGAAGATTCCAATTTGCGAGATAGGCTTCCTCCCAAACCTCCGGTTGGTCTGACAATTCGTTCCCTCCGATACCCAAATTAGAAGCGTGCTCATTGAACCACCGCATCCGGTATCCCTGCCGGGTTCTCCGGTCGGGAGGCATGTTTACCACCGGGTTGATCATATCGAGAAACTCAATCTGAACCCCACTATTTGGGTCCGATGGATCATGATACCAGGCTTCCGGTGGCTCCCTGCCCGCCCCGAATTGCAGAGAACAAGAAACCGATGAAATCTGCGGTAAAGTATCAAAATCCAGCGGCGCCACTTGCGAACGATTATCCACCTTTTTAAGGATCATCTGACTGTCGTCGCTCTGGGTCAACTGCCCCCCTTGTCCAAAAAAGGCATCCGAGGGGCTATACCAAAAACGCTTGGGATACCACGCCATCCCACCAACCTCGCCGGGGTTCTCTTCGTCGAACTCCGAAGCAGAGTGGTAATAGTTGTTGGCAAAATCATAATCCGCACTCGCGGTCAGAGTATTATTTAAAACGTTTTGCCCATCGTATTCCGCCGCCCTGTCGGGGAGGAAGATGAGACATTCCCCGGGCTGGAAAGTGGTTTCCTCAAGGTGAAAATAATAGCTACCAGTGTAGGCATCATCGTATGCCTGACTCCCGATGACCGGACCATCCGGCCTCGTGCGACCACCAAAGCTCAACCACGTTGCAAAACCAAGGAACCTCTCCCCTCCGTCCGGTGTCGGCTCCCAGGCATCTGTCCGGAAACCCCTCCGCCCATTTACCTGAAGCATGGCAATGGTGGCCGGGAGAGAAATCGGCACACTATATGGATTCCATAAAACAAACTTTGGGAAATCATGGCTCCGAATGTTAAAGGGAAAACGACTCCCAGCCGGGTTCCGGTGTGTACTAAAAGTATTGAATATCGAACCCTCCACTAAAATAGGAGTGAGGCTAGCCTGATTAACATCAGTAAGCGCAGCCGGATTCAGGTTCTGCGAACTCCCTTGAAGCTCGTCCGGGATTGTCAGATTCTCCTCGGTCTTCGGCAGAAGCGCCTCGACCTGATCTCCTTGCAGGGTCACGCGATCTCCAAGGCGAGACCAGTTTCGGAGGAGCCCAAACTTGGGTGATGTCTCAACATGCCGGGTGTCCTGCCAATTCAATTCCTGCTGTGCTGCCGCTTCTGTATTTGCCGGCCCCACCAGATTATCATCGACTGAGAGCCCGGGGCTAAGAATACGTCCATCCTGACGAATCGGTTCAAGATCAGTGTTTCGGTTTAGGAAAACTGTGAGGTTCCGCTGTAAACCGCCATCGCGGACGTTGGCTAAAACACCTTGGGAATAAATGGTAACATCGTGAAATCCTGAACGTCGCCATTCCTCGCCTTTGCTATGCGCCAGATCCACAGTAAGATTGGAAGCAATACGGGTCTTCGTGGGTTCATCAAAAAGAATCCTTGTTCCGGCTTTACTCTCAACTCCGGCTGCCTCGGGTCCAACACCTCCAAGCAGAGGTAAAAACTTCTCAGGGGCCCGATCGGAATCGTGGGGATTCGGCACCGTGATGTTCGCTTTCACACCTAGGTCACCCACCCAAAACCCGTAGCCGCCTTTGAGTTCCTGATCCTTATACACCCCAACCTTGGGAACGAAGACCTGATCCTCCGGATCTCCATTGGTTGATCCCTTTCCCACAACAAGAACACCATTATTTCGCCCGACGGCACCGGGCTCAAATGGAATTGTTGACTTTGTTCTGCGACTTCCCTCATTTCCACTTACCAAGTAGTTGAGAGGCTTGTGCCAACCTGACTCTTCAGCCCTGGAATCCCGGAGACCACCATTAAGGTCATCGCGGGTCAAGAAAGGAGCGCCACTGCGCCGGGTTGTGCGATAGACTGCAGTCCAATGTTTCTGCCGTCCACCGGAAGGCGACCCCAATGCAGAACTGGACGTCACCCGTTGATCCGGTCCCACGTCCCGTTGCAACTCTCCTATCGCAATCATAAGGGCCAACCGAGCGTTGGCGCGCGCCTCTTCATTAAAGCGATCTCCCCGGGAATTCCGGACCTGCACAGTCGCGAGGCTTAAGAAAGCTACCGCCACCAAAGTCACCAGTGACAAAAGCATGAGAGCTGAGATCAAGGCAAACCCAGAAATGAGTCGAATCGAACTCATTCTTGTTCTATAGCCTGTCGACCTATCATTCACATCCTGTTAGGATAAATAGCACCTACCTATTTTGCAAATGAGAATACGTCATTCCCTTTCAACGTGAAGGCGCGAAAAAGGACGGAGGAGTTCAATCCCCCGCCCTGTAGATCAATCAAAGGCTCGGATTATGAATCCAAACCTGAGCTTTCGGTATCTTCGGATTCACCTTCTTCAGACTCATCATCTGATTCCTCATCCGGCATCACACGGGCCACCGCCTGAAGTTTTTCACCCTCATTTAGGGTCACCAATTTGACGCCCTGAGCATTTCGGCCGGTCTCACGAACATCGGACACGCGGATCCGAATACTCTGACCACCGTCGGTCATCAGCATCAGCTCGTCCGTTTCTTCGACCGACAAGCTGCCGACCACCGGGCCGGTTTTGTCAGTACACTTCATCGTGAGCATTCCAATTCCGCCACGATTCTTGGCCATATAGTCGTCAAATGGAGTTCGTTTACCGAGCCCATTTTCAGATGCCACCAGAAGGCGGGCATCGTCATTCACGACAGCCAAACCAACCACAAAGTCTCCTTCGCGAGGTTTGATTCCACGGACACCCGCAGAATTTCGGCCCATTGTTCGGGCTTGCTCCTCATTGAAGCGGATACTCATGCCACGGTGGGTCACCAGCATCACATCATTCTTGCCGGAAGTCAGGCGGACTCCGATCAACTCGTTCCCCTCGTCCAGCTTGATCGCAATCGTGCCAGCCTTTCGGTAATTCTTAAAGTCGAAGAGGCTCGTCTTTTTGACCTTACCCGAGCGAGTTGCGAAGAAGACATTTCCGGCATCCTCGCGGAAGGTAATGTCATCGCCGCTTTCTTCATCCGTGGTGTATTCAAGTCGAAGCACCGCCGCGATTGTTTCCTCGGGCTGGAGATCGAGAACATTTTTAATGCTCCGACCTTTCGATGCACGGGAACCTTCCGGCAATCCGTAAACACGCTCCACATAAACCCGTCCCGTGTTGGTGAAGAACATGAGGTAATCGTGAGCCTGGGCAGTGAAGAGGTGCTCGACAAAGTCGTTCTCTTCATCATCCGAAGCCTTCTGAGTCACCATTCCCTTCACCCCTTTTCCTCCACGAGCTTGCACCCGGTATTCACTTGCAGCCGTCCGCTTGATGTATCCCCGGTTACTCAAGGTCACAATCATGCCGTCATTGGAAATGAGATCCTCGATGGCAATTTCACCTTCGTCGGGAAGGATGGGACAGCGACGCGGAGTGGCGTGCTTTTCCTTAATCTCCAAAAGCTCGCCTTTAATGATGGCGAGCACCCGCTCTTCACGGGCAAGGATATCAAGAAGGTCCTTGATCTCAGCAATAATGGCATCGTATTCAGACTTAATCTTATCCTGTTCAAGCGCGGTAAGCTGATAGAGACGGAGTTCAAGAATGGCATTCACCTGGCGGTCAGTGAAGATATACTTATCTCCCACAACACTAGCTTGGCCCCGGATTAAGACCCCAAGGATCTCGGCAGCTGGCAATTCAAAGTGATAGGCCTTCAGTTTCTTGCGGGCTTCGTCGCGGTTCTTCGAATCACGAATCATCTTGATGAAGTCATCAAGATGACCCAGCGCGAGCAAGTAAGCCTCAAGATTTTCGGCACGCTCCTCAGCCTTCTTTAAAAGGAAGCGGGTCCGGCGGATAACTACCTCACGGCGGTGCTCGATGAAGGCGTCGAGGGCATCGAGCACCCCGAGCTGCTTTGGACGGCGCTCATGAATTGCCAGCATATTGACGCCAAAGGAAGTCTCCATGGCCGTCAGCTTGAAAATTTGATTTACCACAACCTGCGGTCTGGCATCACGCTTCAAGGTGATCTCAATACAGGTATCATCCGCGGAAAGGTCACGCATTCCGGAGATATCAAGAAGCACCTTCTCGCGGACGAGTTCAGCAATCCTGACCTGAAGCGTTGCACGGTTCACGCCGTGAGGCACCTGGCGAATAATAATCTGGCTGGCACCGGTCTTACTCTCGGTAACCTCCATAACACCCCGCATTTTGATGCTACCACGTCCAGTTCTAAAGTAATTGTCGATCCCCTTGTATCCGCGAATTTCACAAGGGGAGGCAAAATCCGGCCCCTTGATGTATTCCTTGATCTCATCAACTGTAATATAGGGATTATCGATTCGTGCACAGACACCATCAATCACTTCTCCCATATTGTGGGCCGGAATATTGGTAGCCATCCCCACCGCGATTCCGGTTCCTCCGTTAATAAGGAGGTTCGGGATGGCCGCGGGCATCACCACAGGCTCTGTACTATTTTCATCGTACGTCGTCTGATGGTCGACGGTATCCTTCTCAAGATCCGTCATCATGGCAGACCCCATGTGCGTCAGGCGGGCCTCGGTATAACGCATGGCAGCCGGAGCATCGCCCTCGACCGAACCAAAGTTACCCTGACCATTGACCAGCGTTTCACGCATCGTCCATGGCTGGGCCATATTAACAAGGGTGGGATAAATCGCGCCATCACCATGGGGGTGATACTTACCCATCGTCTCACCGACAATACGGGCACACTTCAAGTGGGCCTTGGATGCAGAGAGAGAAAGGTCATGGTGCATCGCATAGAGCAATCGTCTTTGAGAGGGCTTCAAACCATCACGCGCATCGGGCAGAGCCCGGGAAATGATGACGGACATCGAGTAGTCCAAAAAGGACTTCGACATTTCGTCAGCAACGTTGATCGACTCAACGTAATCGCGTGGCGGGGTAGGATCTAATGTGTCGTCAGACATGAAAAATTAGTGGGTTCGATTACACGTCGAGGTTTTGCACGTTCAGCGCATTGTCTTCAATGAAGCGTTTACGGGGCTCGACAACATCGCCCATCAGGACGTCAAACATCGTTTCGGCTTCAATCTTGTTTTCATCGTCGAATTGGACGCGCAAGAGTTGGCGAGTTTCCATATCCATCGTGGTCGAGTAAAGTTCCTTAGCATTCATCTCCCCAAGTCCCTTGAATCGCTGAATGCGCATTCCTTTCTTTCCGATTTCAAGCACTCGCCCGAGAATCTCGAAAAGGCTGAAAACGGGAGTGATTACTTCATTCTCACCGTCTCCCTCAACCAGCTCGTAGATCGGCTGATCGTCGGAGAAGAACGGCTCGCTCTTCACTCCGAATTCGCTGAGTCGCTCAAGAAGTTTGGAAATACCAATGGCCTCGCCAAGTTCACGACGCACAGCGCGGCGCATCTTACCTTCGAATTTCTCCTTATTAGCGGCTTCCTCCTCTTCGGTAATTTCTTCACCAAAGAGACGCAGATCACGATTCTCTTCGGCAAACTCCCTCACCTTGTCCTCACTCTTGAAGTAATAAACTACCTCTTCGTTGCCGGTTCGAACGCGGATCATGTAAGTCGGAAGCAAGTTTCCATCGCGAGCAGCGAGGAGATTCTTAAAGTCACCTCCATGCCCTTCCAAGGTTCGCACAAAAGTCTGCAGCTTGGCAAGAGTCGCCAGAACACTCTGAAGCAAATCAGAGTCAACGGAATCCTTCGTGCCAGGTTGACGGAGAACGACGTCATCCGATCCCAGTTCAATGAGAATCTTGTTCATCGCCGGGTCATCAGCGACATATTCCTCACGCTTTTTACGAGTAATTTTGTATAAGGGCGGTTGCGCAATGTAGAGATAGCCCGCCCTGACAAGGTCAGGCATATGACGACAGAAGAATGTCAGCAAAAGAGTCCGAATGTGGGCGCCATCAACATCGGCATCCGTCATGATGATGACCTTGTGATAGCGGACTTTTTCGATATCGAAGGCTCCCTCCTGATCGCCGTCGCCAATCCCCGCGCCAATCGCTGTAATCATGGCCTGGATTTCCTTATTCTGGAGAGCCCGGTGGAGTCGCGCTTTTTCAACGTTAATCACCTTACCTCGCAGAGGAAGAATCGCCTGGGTTGTTCGATCGCGTCCCGATTTGGCCGACCCACCCGCGGAGTCACCCTCCACAATGTAGATTTCGGATTTTGCAGGGTCTCGCTCAGAGCAATCGGCAAGCTTTCCTGGCAAGCCACCACCCGACATGACGGACTTCCGAACGGTCTCACGAGCCTTCCGGGCAGCCTCACGAGCACGAGCAGCATTGACAGCTTTATCAATGATCGTCTTAGCAAGGTTGGGATTCTCCTCAAAATAGTTTTGAAGCCCCTCGTAAACAACAGAACTCACAACTCCCTCGATTTCAGCATTAACCAATTTATCTTTGGTTTGTGAGCTGAATCGCGGGTTTGGCATCTTAACACTGATGACACACACGATGCCTTCCCGGACGTCATCGCCACTTAGAGCCGGATCCTTATCCTTAAGAATCTTATTGGCCTTCGCATATTGATTGATCGAACGGGTCAGGGATCCCCGAAAACCAGTCAAATGAGTGCCGCCGTCGGCGTTGGGAATCGAGTTGGCGAAGCAAAGAATCTGGTCGTTGTATGAGTCATTATATTGAAAAACAACATCAACAAAAACGTCATCTTCCATGACCTTGCCGTCATAATCGATTTCAATTTTACGCTTACCTTTGATTGTGACAGGCTCGTCGTGGACCAAAGTCTTGTTCGCACCGAGTTGCTCCACGAATTCCACGATTCCTCGGGCATAGTAAAAGGTCTCCTTCTCAGCTGACTCCGCACGGGTGTCTTCGAGGTTAATCGTAAGACCCGGGTTCAAGAAGGCGAGCTCGCGCAAACGCTTCGATAACCTGTCGAACTTAAAAGAAATCGTATCGGTAAAAATTGTCGCATCCGGGAAGAAGGTGATCTTTGTCCCGGTCACCCCCTTGGGAACCTCGCCAACAACCGCAAGCTCCTTGACCGTCTTGCCTCGCTCAAAGGTAATTTCATGAAGTTTTTGTTCCCGGGAGACCTGGGCCACAAACCAGTCAGAAAGAGCGTTCACACACTTGGCGCCCACTCCGTGCAGACCACCAGAATACTTGTATGCGCCTTGTCCAAATTTACCACCCGCGTGAAGGCTGGTTAGGACCAACTCGATGGCTGGGATTCCAAATTTCGGGTGCATATCGACCGGAATTCCCCGACCATCGTCGGAAACGCTGCATGAGCCATCTTCGTTAATCGAGATGTCGATCGTCTTACAATAGCCGGCTAGATGCTCGTCAATTGAGTTGTCCAGGACCTCAAAAACGCAGTGATGCAGGCCCCTCTCATCAGGGTCACCGATATACATCCCCGGGCGCTTTCGGACCGCATCCAACCCCTCCAGCTTATCAATCTGCCCAGCACCATATTCTTGGTCACCAGAGACTCCGACATCGTCGATTTCCTCTTCCGGTATTTCCTCTGCCATTAGGCCCGAATTGTCCGAAATTTCGGAGATTGCGGCAAGGTTGTTTCGCAAATTTTAAGTGTTTTTTCCGAAGAATCCCTCGGGGAGAAATCGTCACGAATTAAAAGCCTGAAAACCAAAGTAAACTGTCGCCAATATAACAACCAAAACAACCAAACCGATCAGCAACAACCTGATAACTACCGTAACTTCCTCCAACTCCCTCTGGGCTTCCGGCACCACCCTTCGGGAAGCTTTTTCAGGCCGGAAAGACTGCATTCCCGGATGCCTCGCGACAGGAGGATTCTCAGGCACCCGAACGGTCCCGCGCCGTGATCTTGCTTCGCGCGACACAACTCGAACGCTTCGCTCAGGCGCTTTTGTCGGCTTGCCGCAGGAAGGACATGGACCGGTAACACCCGCGAGCGAACCCTCAACTGTTAGGGAGATCTTACAATGCTCGCACGTAAACTGAATCACCCCTTTATCCTCGCTGGCCATGGATCTCAGATTCTCACGAAATTAATATCAAGTCCAACTCTACAATTCGAGTAACGACCGCTGCCACTTTAGCAAAATTCCAGCAGGCTCGACTCGACCGGAAATAACCTGTTCAAGCACTCCACGCGAGGCGATCACCGAAGGGTCGATTCCTAGCCCCTCGGCGACCTTGTTCCGCTCCCCCATCACTTCCTTTAATCTCTGTTCAAAAGTTTCATCGAAACGCTGACGCACTCTTTTTGGCCTCATCGGCCAATCTGATTCGGGCATCTCTCTTGAATCTTCAATCGCGACCTCCAATCTTTGACGGCGATCCGGGCGCAACCTAGGCGGAAGATTAGCCTCCCGACCTTCGGACAGGTCGTTGGACCACTCGATCAACTGCTTGTTGGTAGCCACCATAAAACTAGGGCGATTCCACGAGGCCGCCTCACCGTCCCTCCAATACCACAATGCACGAAGAAACCGCAACCCTGTGGGCTGCAGGCGACCGCTACCGGAAATCCTCCAGGATTCCTTCTCTTCCCCTTCCCGTCCCTTCACCCGGGTCTGCGCTGCTTCACAGGACTCCAGAAACCATTCATATCGCCCCAAATCTCTGAGCTTGGTTTCCATCTCTTGGGCAAGAGGCAGGAGATAGCGCACATCATTACAGGCGTATTCGAGCATCTTGGGACTGAGAGGCCTTTTTCCCCAGTCTGCTTTTTGCGAACTCTTGGAAAGCTCAACTCCGAAATACTGCTCCACCAAACTAGCGTAACCAAATCGCTGATGGCCCAGAAGTTGCGCTGCAATCTGGGTATCGTAGAGCATCGGCGGGACCATCTTCCACTCCCTTAGCATCAGCGTCATATCATAATCCGCACCATGCATCCAAATCCGAGCGGAACTTAACCATTCTACCAAGGGGGCCAATGATTCACCCGCTAACGGATCAACCAATTCAACCTCCTCACCGTAGCAAACCTGAACGAGGCATATTCGCTCCGCGTATCGGTAAAGACTATCAGCTTCCAAATCCAAGCCGACCGCACCATCACCTGAAGGCAAAGAATCCAGTAAAGTTGCCACACTTATATATTTATCTGCTGCCATGAAAAAAAGGAACAGGGAATATCCCTGTTCCTTTGAAGTTATATAAATAAGTCGGAGAGAGTCAAATGATCAACAGTAGGCAATCCCAAATTACTTGGCTCCGGCAACCACGCGATAGTAGAGGTGGCGGCGACCTTGAGCGGCGATTACAGGAACCCGATAGATTTCGTAATTCCCCTCGACTCTATGGAGGCTGGACAACTCAACTGCTTGCCAGTTTTCAAGGTCAGTTGACTGCTGGGCAGTGTAACTGACATCCGGACGGGTTGGGTCGATTCCATATTCGATGTAGTTAAGATCTCCATCTACAACCACATTAGGAAGGTAGGATGGAATATCAGCCACCAAAACATTCCCACCGAAGGCATATTCCTGATGATTCGAATATCCGTCACCATCAGCATCAGACTCGGGATTAGGATCAAAACCCGGGCCATATTGCGAAACGAATGTTTCAAAATTGTTGTCCGGAATAAACTTTATATCGTCAACCAGAGCTCCATCAAACGCCAGACCCGTGCTCGCGCGAACTGCGGCATCTGAGCCAGAGAAGTCCTTACGGAAGCGAAGCTGAACGCGATGACGCCCTTCAGGGATCACACCCGCTGCGCCTGGAGTAAAAAAGTTCACCAGACCATCGCCGGAACCAACTCCCGCCCCAGTGGCGAGAACAACCCCGTCGACAAGAAACTCCAGAACATCGGCAGGCTCGGCGAGATTAACAGCAGTAAACGAGAAGACCCCTGGCCCCTCAACCCACCCCGACATCGAAGCAGTTTGACCATTGCCAATTGCAGGCGTGATAAGGGCGCTCGGAGCACCACCTTCTGGTGGAGGACTGATCCCATCAAGTTCGGTAGGAAGGAATAGCGCGCGGCTATCGAGCTCAAAGTCAAATCCTTCGATGTTTCCGGCGCTCCGAATGTCATCCATGAACTTGTCTAATGGCACAACTTCAACATTGTCCACCAAGCCACGATCTTCACCGGCAGTCTCGGAATCATTTTTTGTATAGATCCAACGGACCTTATTTGACTCCTCGGGGAGCAAGATCGCAGAACGTTGCCACGCTCTCTCTCCACTAATAAAGGCATCCCAGATTTGAGGAGCATCTCCACCGCGGTTGAACCAAAGGCGATCAGCACCCTCTTCAGAGGAAGTCTTCCAATCAAAGAGCAACACACCTGAGCTCAAACCATCGAAACCAAAGACCGAGGTCTGGTTGTCTTGGAGACCGATTGCACTTCGCGCGGAACGTGGTTCATCGGAGTCAACATCATTGGTATCAGTCAACTCGAAGTCCCATGGGGCATTGCCTTCAAAAACAGCAGGAATTCCAGACAACCCTACCGCATCTCCCAATGCAACAGACGTCGGATTCACCACCACATTGATTGTGAAATTCCCCTCATTACCCTCTGCATCAGTCAACACAACCTTGATTGAATACAAGCCAGGATCAGTTGGAGTTCCTGAAACAACCTGAGTTTCAGGATCATACTCCACGCCAGGAGGGAGATCGGTTACGATAATTTCTTCGGCCCCAGACTCTTCTAGATTGTAGACGAATGATGCCCCTTGATTGACCTCGATTACACGGGGACTCGTCAGAATGGGAATCTGATTTACAGGAGCCTCTGGATCAGCACTACCGTTAATGGTCAAGGTCGCATTGTTCAACACAGCCGCGTTGCCTGTAACCCGATCAGTAATGCGAACAACCCATGTTCCAGCGGAGCCTTCACCCCAGTTGCGAACTGTCATGAAGTTCCAGAAGAAAATACTATCCTCCTCATGATCGGTATTCACTTCAGTCAGGATGCTTTGCGTGCCGTTTGGCGAAATCAATACTATCTCTAGATCAGCGCGATTTGGAGTAACGATCGTTGCATTGAACTCAACATGCTCGACTCGGAGATTTTCGAAGGGCGTGCCATCACGCCCCTCGGTCATGTCGAATGTGGCAAGAAGTGAACCACCCGTATTGTCAGGGATAACGCCCGAGGGCTCCTCAGGAGTTCCTAAAAGCTCACTGGTGAAGAAGGCTGAACGAGATTGCTGAACAGCATCTCCGAGAAATTCATTGGTGCTATTGACTCTGAAAGCTTCTTGAACAGCAGCAGTAGCATCGACCAGACCCGCTCCATAGTTGTGATTGAAGTCGAATCCCGCAGCATTGGTTTCCCACTCAGCATTGTCGTCATCAACCTTAAAGGCTGTCCTGATCAAAATGTCCTGAACATCACGCCAGGAAAGATCTTCATTCTCCTCAAGCATCAGCGCAACGACCCCAGAAACGAGAGCCGCCGAAGCAGAGGTTCCGCCAAAATCATTGACGTATTCAGTAGTTCTAATCGGATTATCATCTTCGTCGACATCCAATCCGTAGGACGCAGCGAGCAGATTTTGGGCGCCTCCATCCGAAGGAGCAACTACGACAAGGTTGGCCCCCCTTTCAGAATACGCCGCACGCCGTCCGGCATCATCGACGGAACCAACTGCAATTGTGTATTTTGAATTCGCGTAACCGTCGTAGTTGGAATTATCACCGATAAGCCCACCATCACCTGCAGCCCAGACAAAAATGTTGCCCAAGCCAAGAGGATTCGGGTTGCCCGGTGTCGCTGGAGTGGAACGCCCAAACACAACACCGGTTTCAAACGCTGCTAGAGTAAGAGGCCCTGGTTGCTCGAGATCCAAGATTGTATCATCAGGCCCCCAACTTGCGTTGTAGATATCGATGTCATCATTTTGAAAACTCAACGCCGTGGACTCGCTGACGTCATCCGTCAACCCGTCTCCCCCAAAGAGTCTAATGCCAGAAAGAGTGGCGTTGGGCGCCGCTCCCGCCATGCCCTCACCGTTATTGAAGGCAGCACCGATTAGAGATGCGATGCTCGTTCCGTGAGTCAAAGCCGCATCAAAAGTGGTAGGATCGTCAATAACTCCGTCAAGAAGATTAAGGTGGGGACCCGTGGCATTCGCAGCAAGGTCAGCGTGATCGATAGATAAACCATCATCAATGACAGCAACAGTCACACCCTGACCGGTTGCGCGATCCAGCGCAGCTTCGATCTTAATGTCGACACTAGCAACACCTCCGTTTACACCTTCATTATTGAGGGTCCATTGATAAGCCCCATCATCGCGAGGATTGTCGGAGGTATCATAGAAAGGATCAGTCGGAATAGCCCGCTTGAATCTCTTTTTCGAGAAAACAGGCTCAGCTGAGATCACCCCCGGATCTGCAACCACGCGCGACAACTGCGAGAGTACCTTCCCGGCTGACTCCTCCTTACAAATCGCAAGATCAGACCCCTCATGAACCAATTCAATTGAGTGAATCCCGCAGCGTTGCTGCACCTCTTGAACATTTACTCCATTTGCGAGCCTCACAACATAATGGTTGCGCAGGATGCGACGGGCATTCGGATTGCGTTGCTCGCCCACTGGATAAAATACAAGATATTTGTCTGCGCCAGGCACTGAAGCCTGCGAGATAATCGCTGATGCAGACCCTGCCGCAACCGGAGAGATCTTAAGCTTTCCCGCATCGTCAAGATGGCAAAGCTCGTATGTGCAGAGAGTAAGATTATTGATCAGCCCTCCCTTTGAGGACTGATAGTTAACAGGCGTATCAGACTGGCCGCTGACAATCGATGCAGCAGAATCACCAAACGAGCTGCTGGACAGCGCAATCAGTGATAGGAGGGTCATAGATGACTTTTTCATGGAAAATCGAAGTGAAAAATTTAAGTGAATGTTTTCGAGCTTTCTTTGCTTAGTTCTCCTTGAGCTGAACGCGAAGGAAGCAAGGATTTGCGGTGTAGGATTCGCGGCTCAGCACACTGAGCCGCTCCTGATTGTCGAACACGATGAACCATTCCGGATCCCCCCGCTCAATTGTGAACCAATTTTCCTGATCAGAAGAAGACTGGATGATATATTCCAAACGGGAACCAACAGCTGGGCGCTTTGCGATCTCCAGATAACATTGGTCGTTACCAATAAGAACTGGTGTTGGATTAGGAACCGCAGCGGGATCAATCGGGTCGGTCTGGAGACCAAACTCCTCGAGGTTGGTGTAACCGTCCCCGTCATAGTCAGCACTGGCCTCGACCAAGAGCCCTGGCGTCCCAGCAGGAAAAGCAACACGCGAAAATCCCTCGTAGGTATCGATTAGGTCGATGTCCCACCGGTAGACCCGGACGGAACGATCAACTGTATCCCCAACAGGCTGCTCACGAACAAACTCGACTTCAACCATGAGTGGGGTGTCGGGGTTAGGCTGGAAGAAATCGGGCCCCAGCTCGTAGCCGGTGGGGATGCCAAGATTGCTACTTCCGATCAGCTGGGGCAATTCAGGATTGCCAAGCGGAGGAGGAAGAGGTGGATTCTCGTTGGGAATTGGCGGAAAGAAAATCTTTCGGGTCACCCTGTCCCGGACTGAAAAGAAAACACGGTCACCAGCGAGAAAAGTCTGTGCGTTAAACCCCTCCCACTGAAAATCAAAAACAATTCGAGGATCAAACTCCATTACCCCCTGAAACCAGCGATCGTCATTTGTTAGGCGGAAATCATTCCCAACAGCAATACCTCCACTCACAACGCCCGTGCCCCCGGGCCCGGGGACTGCCTCCACCATCTCACGGTGGGCCGCATTCATGAAGAAACCTGCAGGATTCAATTCATTCGAACCAAGTGCAGGAAATCTAAAGATATAGCTACCTGGGACGATTTCATCGCGATGGCGCTCGAGCTCGTCTGCACGGTAAAAGCGAGTAGACTCATAGTCTGTCAACTCATAGCCAACCCCATTCACGGGATCATTAATTAAATCGTAGAAAATAACAGTGCTGTTATCAACCCAGTTAAATCCACCCAGTGGGCGGGGAAGATCTGAAGGAGGGCCAGAAAACAACGAAACAAGCCCTGTTTGAAATGGCTCAATACTCCGGGCAGGAATCGGCTGACTCACCGAAAAATAGCGCCCAATATCACGAACGCCGTCTCCATCGAAGTCACCCTGGGTCACCAATCCGGTCGTCCCACTAGGACATGTAATGTTGGGGGGCGTGTAGATAAATCCGTTGTTCGCAGCACAGCCAAGAATGAAGGCGTTGCCGTCGAAAACACGAACAAACCAAGTCCCGCCCTGATATTCGGACTGTTGAGGACCAACCATCTTCCACTCTTTTGTGTCCCTAAAGGTGAGATCAAGGGTCTCAAGGAACTGCCCTTGAGCCAGTGAGGCCGTCAGTGAAAAGGCACCCGCAAGCAGGGCCGTAGATTTTGCGATATTCATTTTCGAAGGTGTTTGCAATGCATTTACATGTGTTTGAGAAACCAATCAAACCAAAAACTGTGTTAATCCAATTTTCCGGCCCATCCAGTTGATCTCAAACACCTAGTGGTGCTACGGGGGAGATTAGCTGGCTGGAACGAAAGGCGACAAGCGCAAAATCAGCGCATGCCCTGTAAAAGAAGTTCCGTATTCGATTTTGTACGCGCCAAATTGCGCAACAAAGTCTCGATCGCCTCTCCAATTGGCAAGCTGGCAAGGTGGCGGCGGATTTCCTGAACCCGTGGCAATTCATCTTGATGATAGAGCCTATCATCATTTCGTGTACCACTCTGGGGGATATGAATGGCCGGATAAACTCGCTGCTCGGCCAATTCACGGTCCAAACGCACCTCCATGTTACCGGTTCCTTTTAATTCCTCAAAAATCACGTCATCCATACGACTTTCTGTCTCAATCAGACAAGTCGCCAAAATGGTCAGACTTCCGCCCTCTTCAACGCTCCGGGCCGCCCCAAAAAACTTGCGGGTTTCAGTAATCGCCTTGGGGCTGACTCCACCCGATCCAATTGGACCTCCACGCGAGGCATTATTATAACCGCGAGCCAAACGGGTCAAACTATCCAATAGAATCACGACATCCTTCCCCTGCTCCACCAATCTGCGCGATCGCTCCAAAACAAGATTGGCGACTTCAGCATGCCTCTTGGAAGGTTCGTCAAAAGTCGAAGCAAAGACATTCTGCCCCACCATTTCCTCAAAATCAGTAACCTCCTCAGGACGTTCATCCAGAAGCAGGATCACTAACTCCGAATCTGGCGAATTAATCTGAATCGATTTTGCGATTTGCTTGAGCAAAATAGTTTTCCCTCCGCGAGGTGGAGCCACGATCAATCCACGTTGCCCCTTGCCCAGTGGCGCCACCAGATCGACGACTCGTGTTGCGAGCCCAGCACCATCATCGGCACCTTCAAGAACGAAACGCTCCTCAGGAAAAAGTGAAGTCAACGAATCAAAATGAGCCGGTTGCTGATAATCAGCGATGGCCACGCCATCGATTTCAAGAATCTCAAGAGCTGACAAAAACTTATCTCGATGCTTTGGCTCGCGAATCGACACCTTCAAGCGCTGCCCCTCGCGAAGACTATATTCCTGCAACATTTGCGCCGAAATATAAATATCATCCGGAGATCCCCGAAAACTACGGGACTCATCCCGAATCATGGCGTAATTTCCACCTGTGAGTTCAAGGACACCTTCTCCTTCGATACGGGTTCCATGGGTTACGTAGCACGAAAGAATCGTAAAAACCAACTGGGCACGAGTCCCCCTATTGGGAATTCGAACAGGAAGACGCTCAACCTCGTCATAAAGATCACTCAGCGGCTCATTCCTAAATTCATTCAAATTAATTTGATCCGGCACCTCGGGCGGAGGTGGTGGTGGAGTCGCCTCCTTTTTGGGCGCCTTCTTTTGCGAGACATTTTTAAACTCTCCTTCTTCAACGACCACCATCCCCTCTTCCTCGACACTCTTCCCCTTAACCTCTTCGAGGGCCTCCTCTACTTTTCCCAATTTTGTTTCCAACGCTACCTTTGAGCTCTTTTGGGAAGTCGCCTTTTTTTTCGCCTCAAGAGCAGCTTTCGCCGCTTTCTCAGCAGCCAATCGGGCAACTTCGGCGGCTTTTACTGCAGCCTCGGCGGCTCGAGCTGCAGCTAATTCAGCGGCAGCAGCTTCGGCCATTGCTGTATCTTCCGCATTTGGAATCTCTTCTTTCAATTCCTCAATTTCGAGGGCCAACTCCGGCACCTCTTCGGCTGCAACCTTTTTGGAAGCCGCTTTTTTTACAGCTTTCTTTGCAGCTTTCTTCGCAGCTTTCTTTGCAACTCTTTTGGCAGCCTTTTTGGCTACCTTCTTAGTCGTTTTCTTTGCTGCCTTTTTGGCAACCTTCTTAGCCACTTTTTTCGCCGCAGGTTTTGCAGGTGATTCTTCGTTAGGCTCGATTGGCTCTTGCTCGTCAGTCATGAAATTGAAAGTGATTTCAGGAATCGTGCGAGCTGCTCCTCCAAAACAGAAGGGCAGCCCTCATTCCAAAAAACGACATCCCCCCGTGCAACCTTTTCCATGATGGGAAGCTGCGCATTGAGGATCGATGAAATCATCCTGTCTTCGAAATGATTACGAGCTTTGAGGCGGATTCGTTGCGTGGCTTCGGAAATCGCCACGACCAGATTAAGCTCCTGATCAAAGTCAAATCCGCACTCAAAAAGAAGCGGCACATCAGCGACAAACAGAGTCGATGAGGCGTTTTTAGAACAAAAATCACGTTTCTCAAGACATTCCTTCCGCACTTTTGGATGGAGCACACCTTCCAACTTTGAACGCTGTCCCGAATTTTCGAAAACTGCCTCCCGTAATCCTACCCGATCCAGGGACCCGTCAGCCAAAATCACCGATCGCCCAAGAACCTCTGACACCTCCACCAGAACCAATGGATCCCTCAACAACCCTTGCACCGATTGATCACAATCAAAAAACACCATCGACGGCATCAAACGACGCATCATTTCACCAGCTGTCGACTTACCCGTCGCAATTCCCCCAGTCAGAGCAAATGTTCTCATCAAAAAGATTCTCCCTCGAATTACCCAGAAACACCAGCCACTGGTCAAAAAACAAAAAAGCGGGATCTGCAATGCAGATCCCGCTTTGAAGAAACTAAGTCAGACTAGCCACCGGGAAGATCAGGAAGCATATCCTTCGCATCACCGGTTGGAATCGGACTGGAAGCATCGCCACCATTTACTCGCTTACCGGTTGCATCGATAATCTCAGCAGTCACGAAGATGATGAGGTTACTCTTGATGTGGTTTTGAGCTTTAGTCTGGAAGAGACGCCCAACGAAAGGCAAGTCACCAAGAATGGGCACCTTATCCTCGACGCTTTGAACGTCCTCGCGCATCAGTCCACCAACAGCCACGGTATAGCCGTCATAAATGGTAAGACCAGTCTTCACACTGCGGACCGAGAAGACAGGCATCTCGATGCGGTTCTCAGTAATGACGATCTGCACGGGATTGCCAAGTGCGTCCGTTGCCGGAGCAGTAATCGGGCTACCATAGTTAATGAAACCCTCGAACTCGACGATAGTCGGAGTAAAGCGAAGCTCGATGATGCTGTCGTTAGCATCAATCTGGGCTTCAACCTCAAGGGTGACACCAGTATTCTTGGTATCGAAAGCCGATGGAGTCGCAGGAGTCACAGGGAAACCAGCACCACCACCACCACCAACGACGCCACCTTGGCCACCGCCAATGTTACCACCAACTTGGTTTGGAAGCTCTGGTGGTTCGTATTCGGTTGGGTAGATAAATTCACGAATAATCTCAATCGTCGCGCTTTGTCCAGGCAAAGCAACAACACTTGGTGCGGTCATGATGTCTGCTCCCTTTTTCTGAGAGAGACCACGCATGATCATCTGGATCTGACCGCTACTGAAGAGGCCAGTCATGGAGAGAATTCCAGGAGCAACGCTGTTTGCTTGAGCAGTCCGTGACGGATTGTTCAAGATTGCGTCGATACTGTTGCGGTTAATCGCAGCAGAACCACTCCGGTTAGCCGCGGTAACAATGTTGGAAACATTTTCCTGAGGAGAAGCCGGGATACCAGGGATATTTACCCGATCAACCGTTCCAATGAAGTCCTGGTTACTACGAGCAGTTCCATTACCCACGGTGCCACCACCAAGGAAATAATTACTACCAACTCCAAACGGAGTAGCAATCCAATCAAAACCAAGCTCTTCACCGTTTTCTTGTGCGACCTCAACAAACTTAGTAGTCACACGGATCTGGCGAGGTGTATCATTAATTGCTGCCTGAACGATACCGTCGATCAACTCGAGGTTGGTCGGAGTGTTCCGGACAATCAAGGTGCTGGAGCTTTTGAGGAAACTGGCCGAAGCATTCGCAGGGAATGAAACACCATTGTCCTTCAAAAGGGTAACAATGTCTTTTCGAGGCTCGATCCCAGCAGGGCCATCATCGCCGCCAGCTGCGAACGGATCAGGATCTCCACCTGCACCACCACCATCACCACCACTGGTGGTAATGAAGGTCTCGAAGGTTGGTGGGACAGTCCAGCGACGCTGAACGATGTCGGCATCAGCACCTTCCGTGATTGGAAGAAGTGTCACTGCGAATTCATCAACCTTGTAACGAAGCTTTGCCTCGTCACAGATGTATTGAAGAGCAACGCGGAGAGGAACCCGTCTCAACTCGAGGTTCTTAATTAAAATTGCATTCGGATCAGCAGCATCATTGAATCCGCCGCCACCATCAAGAGCATCGTCGCCGGCATCCTCACCACCTTCTCCGATGGTCTTGGGAGTGCGCACAACGAAGTTGATACCCTTCTGGCTTTCATCGATGACCGTGTTGTCCAACTCAATGGAACGAAGGCGGAGAAATTCCACAGCCTCTTCGACGGTGATGTTGTTCAACTTAACCTCGGGAATGATGATTTGGTTGAGCTTGGCAATGATAGAACGTTCACGGTCTTGGCCTGTATCAATGTCAGGCCCCTGAACGATTTGCTCACTGAGAGGTGGCACAGCGAGCTCCCATGCCCGATCGACCTGCATGAGCATCTCAGCGCGGGTCTGGTCATACGCGGCACGGTAATAGTCCGACTTGATGGCAGAGCAACGCTCCAACCAACGGCGGGCAGCCTTGTTGTATGGGTCAATGCGAAGAATTTGCTTAAATTCTCCTTCGGCCTGATCATAAAGTCCAAGATTGTAGAAACTCTCGCCTTTGTGAAGGGAGCTACGGACCTGATCGACATTTTCGGTGTGCTCGTAGGTCAGGCCTGCTTCGGTGCGAGTTGGATCGTCGAGATACTCGAGACCTTTCTTAGAAGCGATATTACCAGGGTTATTCTTATCGATCTCCTCGAGGAGGTCGCGAGCTTCCTGATACTTGCCCTCAAGGCGATATTTCTGTGTTAGAGCAACAGAGCCATCTTCGAGGCTCTTTGTAATGTAGGCCCGGCGGTCACTAGTTGCGGTTCCGAACGGGAGGGTGTTAAGCGCCTCACGATACTTCTGAACCGCAGTCTCATAATCCTCATTGGTGTAGGCCTCACGACCTTCATTAAGGAGTTCATCGGCCTTAGCCACGTCCTGCTGTCGACGAATCATTTCTTGCCGGAGCAGGTCCTCTTGACCGTATCCAGTCTCGACTGAGAGCGGAGCGATCACGAGTGCCGCAAGGGCAAACATGGTGCGATGAGTTAGGTGTGTTTGTCTCTTCTGCATGATCTGATTGATTTATTGTAGATTTGTTGGGGGGGTGGAAGCTCTTTTTTCGAAAACCGCAAAGTTTCCTGAGGTAACCCCGCCCCTGGGTTTGATTTTTAAGATAATTTGGTAAAATGGAGCTATTGAGCCGGAACTGGGATCTTGACGGTTTTGACCTCTTCACCCTCTTTGTATTCGACAACAACGAACTCAGGCTTCCGGTCTGAATTGAGAAGAACCTCAATAACCTTGTAATCTTTGTCCGCTCCGCTGGCAGGAAGCGCAAAGGTCCCACTCTCTTCGAGAATGAAGTTATTTCCATCTTCTCCTATTGCATTAAGCCGCAAAGTAACGCGATGATCATAGAAAGTGATTTCCCTTAACTGTTTCGCATCAGCATTGAACGGCAGCTCGAACGTATTTTTGTTTTTACTTGGATTCTGATCTTCAATCGTGGCCCATTCCCGCATCTGCTGTCCAGCCGGCCCCTGAAATGGACGCTCTTCGACTTTCAGTAACTTGAAACGATTCTTCCCTGGATCAGCCGGAAAGAAAGTATCGCCAACCGCAATCGCTTGTGAAGCAGGAATACGGTTTGTGATTGGACGCCTCTGCCCAAAAGGGATGAAGGCGTAGTCAAACTGGTATCCTTTCCCAAGAACAGTCTTGAAGAGAAGACGCCATGTGTCGCTTTCAACTTTAACAACCTCCAGCTTGTCAATGAGCTTACCGTAAGCTTCAGGATCGTTGGGATCTGTTTCGGCCAGGAATTCCTCTTTATTGTTGAAACCATCTAAATCCTGATCCTTCATCGGGGAATCCGAATAGGAAGGATCAATGCGATGATCCACCCACCACTGATTCTCAATTGGAGGATGAACCGGATCAATCTTCAGCAGATCGAGGAGTTTCATCTTATTCCCGTCCTTGGTATACAAGTCGACACTGGTGAAAAGATCAACCGGGCGGCCTGAGGGCGTTTTCTGATGATCAATCGGATTCTCTTCTGTGAGCATGGCTAACACGGAATCGGCGACATCCCCACCGGGGGCGGAGGTTGTTTTCCCCTTATTGGGGTTGGGCGCGTTGAACGAATCGTTCACGGCTTGGTTACCGCTAAATCCGAGAAAGCCGAGACCCGCGAGAACGAGGGTTCCGCCACCTAGGGCTGCGATATGGTAATTTTCTTTAATCCAGGACATTTTTCGTAGGTGTTCTATTTGAGTTCTGGGAGATTCTCCTCCTCAATAAAGAGAAGAAGGTCGGCACGGAGATAGGCTGTGAGGATTTCACCACCGGAGACCTTTTCCAGAACCTTCACAGATTCGACAGGCTCGTCGTCATCGGCTTCCTCACCCACAATTTCGATATTACCAAAAGCACCACCGTCACTTTTCTTCTCAGTGGAGGCAGCTTTACCTGCACTTGGAATGCTGGCTGGATTCAAAATCCGGGCGATTCGGGTTTC
>JBDNAG010000013.1:0-8553 GCA_039768565.1 Akkermansiaceae bacterium
GCTGCCTATAAGTGGGATAGTATCGAGGACGTCGCCAGCATGCCTAATGGAGGTTCGATCCAGAACAATCTCAGTGGCGCGGAGGATGGTGCAGACGCTACGTGGGAGTTCTGGGTGAAACCGGCCAATACGACATCTGTGATGACTCTTTTTGAAACCGGTGGTGGAACTGGATTTGGTGTGATTCTCAATAACGGAGTCCTTGAAGCCGCCACTGAATTGGATGGAGGCCCGAAAAATGGTAGCTACGTCAGATACGATTTGGTAGCCGATCCTCTAGATTTGGTGGGGGGCGATCCCACCACTGAGTTCAACCAGTATGTTGTAGCGATTGACATCCGTGGTGGAGGGATTGCCCTCTACGTGAACGGGGTCAAAGTCGACGAGACCACTTCTGGAACTGGCAACGACTGGGACGGTGGCGATGCCGCCGGACTCGGGGTTTTCAGAGGGACAAACCATGGAGGTTTCTCCAACGGGGCTGCAACGACTGCCTACAATGCACCGTTCCTTGGGCACATGGCGATTGTGCGCCTTTATTCAGGCTTGTTGACCCCCCGCCTAGTTTACCAAAACTTCAAAGCGGTTGATAGTGATATCGACATTGATGGTGATACCATTACAGCTGCCGGAGTTATCGATGCGGATGAGAACCTCGTTGGGATTGGGACTGAAGCGACTCTTTCCTCGGGTGCTCTTGTCACGATGACTAACAATACCGGTTCCTTTGACTATGATCCCAATGGAGTCTTCTCGCTCGCTCCGGGTCAAACCGTATTTGATACATTCACTTATCAAATCACAGATGGGAACGGTGGAACGGCAATCTCTGAGGTTACGGTGACAATCACAGGCGTTGCGAATCCGATTGATGACGAGGTGTTGGCCAAGAACGGAAAAGTGGTTATCTATACCCCTAATGAGCTTCTCCGGAATGATGAGTTCGTGGTAACTCCAGGCGCTTACATCGATCTCCCTTCTTACGGTCTAAGCGGAAATACATGGACGAATATTGGAAGCGGTGTTGGTTTCAATGGGACGATCACCGGATCGATCGTTAACGCTCCGGAACTCACCAGTAGTTTCCAATTGATTGGAGCTGGATCGACGGGAACCAATTTGGGGACTCTCGACCCAATTTCAACTGGTGATGCCACGCTTGAGCTTTGGTTCAAACCGGATGCCGGACAGACCGGTAGGTCTACTGTTTATGAAACTGGTGGCAACGGAAACGGATTCTCGATCGTTTTTGATGCAGACACCAACGAAGTGATCGCAAATGTCGATGGAGGCGACGACGCAACTGCCGGGATCGTGGTAACTGCCGGAGGGATTTCCTCTTCCGAGTTCAATCAGGTGATTGTTGTCATCGAGCCAAATGCCGGAGACGAAGTCGCTGGAAGCCCACTTGTGTTTGAAGATCTTCTCACGGTTTATGTAAACAACGATCCTATTTCCGGCTTCGATGCCACCGTTGATGGATCAGGAGTGAATACTGCCGGTCTTGCCAATGATTGGGTTGGAACCGATTTGGGTGGCTTGAACGCGATTCAGGGAACAACCGCCTTCGATGAAAACTTCCCGGCATCAGCTGGTCTGGTAGCAGCGTTTCGAGTCTATGATCGTGTGCTCACTCCAACCGAGATGGAGGCTAACTTTGATAGTGCGAGTAATTCCATTACAAGTGTTAGCTCACAAACCACAGGCGAGGGTGCAACTGTAACGCTTAATGCTGACGGCACAGTTAGTGTTGACTACACCGGGACTTCTTTGGCGACTGGGGCATCTTCGAGCGATTCGTTCACCTACACCACATCAGGTGGAACTGGTTCCGTCAACGTGACCATCCAGGGGAATACCGTCCAAGAAGACTGGCGTCAGGCAAACTATGGAACCATCGACAACACTGGTTCTGGAGCTGATGAGGCAGTCGCAGCAAATGGTTTGACCAACCTTGTCAACTTCGCTGCCGATTTAGATCCTAATACAGCTCCGGGAACTCTTGATGTTGATGGGACTGCTGAAACAATTACGACGCTTGGTCCTCCGCAGGTCTGGACTGACTCTAATGATGGGACGATCTACTTCCGCTATACTCGCCGGACTGAGAATCCTCTGACTCTGACTGAGCAATTCAGCCCGAACGTCGAAGATTATGAGGACAATACAGTTGCTCCGATCGTGGTGGCAACTGGAACCGGTGCCAGCGGTGCTGCCATCGAGGCAGTGGTTGTTGAGTTTCCTCTAATTCTACCTGGAAGTGGACGTAAGGCCCGCTTTGCTCGTCTTCAGGTCACGAATCCATAGGTCCTATAATCAACAATATATTTCAGGACTTATCTCTAACCATGCACACACAAATGCGAACAAAAACAATAACCCTCATAACGGTAGCCGTTTTGCTAACCGGGCCTGCCAACGCAGGGGTGATCTCCTTTATCGATGAGGACATCGCAATACCGACGGATTATGCGGGTGTCTCTGTCGACCTCGAAACCGGAAATACTAGTGTATCACTCGACGGGCTGGATCAAACCGGCGATCTAAACTTTGTATTTGGGGGACTTGGCTTCAGTAATGATGCCGATGCTAATGCGGATTCTCCAAGTTGGCAGCCGGTCAGGGTGGGCACAGGCAATACCGATGTTCTGAGAAATTTGGGAGTTGGAGTTCAGGTCGCACCGAATTCGACCTACTCGAGTGGTTTTGGTGGATCGACAAACAACCTGACAGAGTTCAATGCGGGAGAGAAAGGCTACGTTGGTTTCTTTCTGGTGTTGGATGATGGTAACGACACCGTCGCCAATGGTTGGATGGAAGTCACATTCCAGAACAACGATGTTCCGGGAGTGATCCATAGCTGGGCTTACGATGACACGGGGGCTCCACTCGCTGTAGGCGCGATTCCTGAACCAACACAAGGCGTTATGCTGTTGCTTGGTCTAACTGCTGCAGCTATGCGTCGTCGCCGCTCCTAAACTTATTCTAGATTCAATAAGCAAAAGAGATTCGGGTGACCCTCGAATCTCTTTTTTTAGTCTCTATTAAAATTAGGCCTCTCTAGGCAGCGTGTTTTCGATCGCAAAGACGGATGACGAGCTTATGAAGGACCATTCGGGGGTCTTGTCCGGAGGTCACCAAGGCCTTATCGGCTTCAAGGCAATCATTCATGCCTTGTTGCAGCTGGGGGAGGCTGAAATTCTTGGCGCCAGCCGATGCCATTTTAAGCCCCCAGGTATTTACGGTGCCGTCCTTTTTCTTTGGAAGGACGGCTTGAATACCGGCAGGAGCCCGGTTGGCAGACCCATAGGCTGAGACCAATTTGGCGAAGAAGAGGTTTCGAACCGTGGGGATGATGGAGGCTTTGATCAGACCTACGGCATTCTCGTTTTTGGCGATGAGGGAATCGATGAGTTCGATGGCTCGCTTGGCGTTTCTCTTTTCAACGGCGCGAGAGATTTCCCAAATGACGCCCTTGTGGCTCACGGAAACCATGAGGGTGGCATCGTCGACCGTGACTTCCCGGCGGCTGTCACCCAGGTAAAGGTCGATCTTGTCGATTTCGTTGGTGATTTGCCGGGTCTCCGCTCCGGCTCTTTGGACGAAGAGCTCAAGAGCCTCTCCTTGAATGGTGAGTCCTTTCTCGCCGGCGACTCTCTTGACGATGCGAGCGACTTGTTCTTCCCAGCCTTCCTTGGAGACGTCGATCTTATCGAAAGACTGGTAGCTCGTATTTTTCTTCGCCCATTTCCCAAAGCGCCGCACTCCATTTATCCCGGTGGCACTTAGCAGGAAATTTACCCCGTCAGGCAGGTCGTTCTGGAGGACCTCAAGAAGGTTTTCAACGCCAGTCACCGCACGTTCGGCTTCGCTGGTGCGGTCGGTGCCAAAGAAGTTCGCACCTTTCAGCCAGACAACTTTATTGGCGGCAAAGAGACCCAAGGTTTGGAGGGCTTCAATGGCTTGCGAGCACTTTTGAAAGGCGTCTTCCGCATTGTCCGCAACACCCTCGATAATTTCGTTCGAAAATTCGTCGCTGCCCGGCGCCTTGAGTTCCTCAAAAAGAGCGGCAGCCTCTTCTGAGACGCGGCCTTCGTCGGTTCCGGTGATCACGTGAGCGGGCATGGCGCGAGAGTAGTTGGGGCTCGTTTTGAAATCAAGGAGTCACCCTGAGTTCTTCGACGGGAGCACCGCCAATCAGGTGTTCCTGAATAATACGCTCGAGGTTTTCGGGCGTGCAGGAGTGATACCAGATGGCCTCGGGATAAATGACGGCGATGGGTCCCTGGGCGCAGATCCGGAGGCAATCGGCCTTGGTCCGGTGCACGAGAGCCTGGGGGCCGCAAAGTTTGAGTTCGTTGAGACGTTTCTTGAGAAACTGCCAGGATGCCATCCCTTCGTCGTGTGAGCAGCATTTCGCTTCGGTTGGCGTGGCGCAGAGAAAGATGTGTTTCTTGTATTCATCAAGATTGAGGGCCTTGGCAGTGGCATTCAGAACGTCGGGCATGGCTTGAAGTAAAGCCCGATGCCCCCGTGGGACGAGGCAAAAATTTTACCCCAAATTAGAATGTGACGACTCCGTGACATTGGTGGGCTTTTTCCGTGGCGATCCTCGGGCTTAGCTCACGCGCTCACAATCTATGCCTCATTTTTATCGACGGATGGTCCCGGTAGCGGGTCTGCTTTTGATCCAGCCACTCTCCGGAGACGGGCGGGCCCCTGCGTCCGACCTCGTCAAGAAGGAGGAAACCGAAGAGGAGGATATCCTTCCATGGTTGGGGCGTTCGGATTTGTTGGATCCCGTATTGCCGCCCGCTGATCCTGAAAAAGTTGAGGATCCAGAGCAAGGTGATACCCCGGATGCTACCGGGTCGAAAGAGGAGGATCGGTCCGGAGAAGAGGTTCCCGCGGATCCAGAAAAGACAGAAGAGGGCCTTATCGAAGAGACGGGGGCAGAGCCTATCGGGCCGGGAATTCTTCCGTCACTGAGTGCCGGCGATGGTCCGGGCGAGGTGAGCGGCACGGTTTCAGATGCCCAGGGAAAGGGCATTGCCAATGTGATCATCACACTTCCTGATCTGGGTGGAGTGCGGACCCAGACCGGGCCGGATGGATCCTTCCGGATTACCGGGCTGCCGGCAGTTGGAGTGAGAGCCGAGTTTTTAAGAGAGGGCTATCAGTCGAAGGTGGAAGTCATGCAAATCCGTGAGGATGGAGTGACGGTGTTGACGATCCCTCTTGAGTTGAAGCCGGTGGAGTTGGCTGACGGCGAGTATTTACTCGATACCGAGGAGGTTGTTTTGGACCCCGTGGAGGAGGAGGAAACCGGCCCCGGAATCATTCCTGATACTGGTCCTGGTTTGGCTGGTGGGGGATTGTCGAAGGACTTTCTTTCGAAGGCTGGAGCAGGAGATGCGGCGGGTGCGGTTGGAAAAATTTCCGGAGCAAACGTGGTGGGTGGAAAGTTCGTCGTCGTTCGTGGTTTGGGTGATCGTTATAACAACACCACCTTGAACGGCGGGCTCGTGCCAAGTCCCGAGACTTCGCGGAAGGCGGTGCAGTTGGACTTGTTCCCTTCAAGCGCCCTGGAAGGAGTGGCGATTAAGAAAACCGCCGGCCCCGGATTGCCGGCTGATTTTGTGGGAGGCTTGGTTCAGCTTCAAACTTTGACCAAAGGGAATGAAGACTTTTTCAGGGTGAAGGTGGGCACGGCCTTTGACCAAATTACCCAAGGTCAGGGGCGGTTCCTCACCGTGCCCGGTCTTGAGTTCAGCTCTGATCTGAAGCCTTCAAATCCCGCGCCGCTTCCCACGCTGCGGACGAATGCTTCCGGAGCTGAAGCCCAGCGTCAACGACAGGCTTTTTTCGACGCAGTGAAGTTCCGCCCGAGGGAAAGCGATCCCAATCTTGATCGAAACATTACCGCTTCGTTTTCCAAGACCTGGGAGCTGAGCGGGAATAGCAGTTTTAACTTGTTGGGAACGATCGGGAAGAACTCACAGCAGCGTTACCAGCAGTTTGAGCAATCGCGTTTTCAGAATGCCATCCCATTGACGGGTGACATCGGATCGGTCACTTTAAATCCTCGATTTGCGGACACCAGCACGCTGAGGCAGCTTGCCGGATTGACCGTCTTTGATGGTCTGGTGGGCAATTTTGTTCAGGAATCCTACACGGACACCGAGGAGCTGAGTATGCTTCTCTCCGGAAGTCTGAGCATCGGTGATAATCTGGATCTCAATGGAAGCTTCTTTAACTTCCGCTCCGGAAACGCGACCTATACTTTGATTGATAACGGCGTGACGAACCTCAGCGATTTTGACATTGATGCAGGGGATTCGCTCGCCCGCGGAGATGTTGTTCTCGAGGGATTTGAGGCAAATAGTTATCGTCAAATTTACGACTTGATTTACCGCGAGCTCCAGTTTGGTCAGCTTGGAGGAACCTATCGTTTTGACGATTGGAGGGAAGGGGCGGTTTTAAACTGGAATGCCTATCACGGTGAGACCAATGAATCATCGCCGAGGAGCTATGAATTATTGGGGTATTTCCTCAGGGAGCAAAACAATGATGTTGATCCAATTTCGGGAATCTCAATTCCCAACCCTGCAAACATTGCCAATCCCAACAGTTCCAACTTGATTCAGTTCGAGACCGTTGATGAGTCTACTCAATTCAAATTGGATGGAGTGCTTCCACTCATGGATGTGACTGAAAAAAGGAAGGTGCATCTTGTTGGTGGATTCGGACAGTATCGCCGGGATCGGCGAAGTGACACCACCGCCGCAATCATCGCGAGTGGAGGATCACTAACAACGGTTGAGGGCGGAATCGTGGCGACCGACAGACTTTTAAACGACCAGGAAACCGGATCTTCCAATTCTATTCAATCAACCGCAGGTTTCGTCCCGGGATCTTCGGCTCTTGGGGTGACTCCCACTTACTTTGGTTCGAATCAAATTGATTCCCTCTATGTCGGTCTCGACGCGGAGTGGGACAGTTGGGTTCTTTTGGGAGGACTGCGATTCGAAGAAGAAACAAGAGCTTTCACCATTCCGGGAGGGCGGCGCGGGATTTCACAAACCACGGTTTCAGACGATATTTATCCATCGGTTGAGCTTGGTCGTTTCTTTGGAGTTGATCGAGAGATCAAAGCGACATTGAACTATTCCCAAACAGTAGTGCGCCCGACTTTCTATGAATTCATTCCTGCAAGGATTTTGGATTTGACCAATCAACGCGTCTTCGTTGGTAATCGCGACCTCCGGGAAACGCAGGCCCAGAACTTCGATTTCAGTTTGACCTGGAAGCGCGACAAGAATTACGCGGGGATTAATGTCTTCCATAAAATTATCACTGATCCGATTTTTACCATTAACGATCCCTCGGGAGTTGCCGATCGAACTTTTGTGAACCTCGGTGAGACCGAAGTGTCCGGAATTGAGTTGGAAGGAAGTTATGATCTTGGAGCCGGCTTTTCGGTGACCGGCAATTTGAGCTTCATTGAAGCCACGGCACAACCAGGTATCGTGACCATCAATCGGCAGGATTTTCTGGGTCAGATTGACCGATTGGAGGGGCAGCCCGATCTTTTGGGGAACTTGATTTTGTCTTGGGAGAATGAAGACATGGGTCTCTCGACCAACTTGATTTACAATTACACCGGCGAGTATCTCACCGTGGCTAGCCTCGGATTTGTGGGGCAACCCGGATCGGCCCTGCCCAACGAAATTCGTAAACCTTTCCACTCGCTTGATTGGAATATCAGTAAAAAATGGGAAACCAACTGGGCGGAATATAAGTTGAAATTCCAGGTTCGAAATATCCTGGATTCAGACGTGGAGGTTTCTTACGAGGGGCTGGCCTCCTCGATTGCCCCTGCCGAGGCGGTCTCACCTGGGCGTGAGTTCGGCCTCACGTTCGAGGCTAAGTTTTAAACAATTTCGACACGTAACGAAGTTGTCACGGAGTTCCGGTTTCTTCCGCCTCCCGGAACGTTACTTATCCCGCATGGCTCGCATTTCCCTGCCGGGTCCTTACTGAAATTCAGGTTCTTTATGAAACACCAGACAAAACGCCAAACGTTCACGCTTTCCGCGCTCTTAGGCTTCGGGCTAGCGAATGTTCTATCGGCAATGCCGACAATTATCCAACCCCCGAACACGATCGATACCGACACGGTTTGGGATTCGGACACAAACGACGATGGAGAAATCGATCAAATTTACTATCTCGATGAAGCGATTTTCGTCGGCGATTTCAACGGTGGGGGAACCCGCCCGACACTCACCATCACACCGGGCACCGTCATTGCCGCAACCGGATCTTCGTCCGGAACAGACGGCCTCGATGTGGGATCGCTTGTGATTGCGCAGTCCGGAGCAATTAACGCCGAGGGAACTGCTGACGCCCCGATCATCTTTACGAGCGCTGCCGAGGCCGAGTTCCTCTACAATGTCGATGTTGACGGAGGTGGCATCAACACCACAAAGCCCGATCCGCTCGGCGGCGACGCGGACGGATCCGACGGTGGCCAGTGGGGAGGTGTGATCA
>JBDNAG010000070.1:0-4870 GCA_039768565.1 Akkermansiaceae bacterium
GCTCTTCATCGAAGCCTTTTTCGAGAACGTTTTCGGGCTTGTCGACGACTTTTGGGCTGAGGCGAAGTTCGACGCCAGTGTCCAATTTCATCATGCGTTTCATGAGTTTCTTGGCTTTGGTGATGTCGCGTTTCGAAATGTCGAAGTTTTCCTCAAGCTTGATGCCTTCCTCTTCTTCGAGCCGGGCGCGTTCTTCGGAGAAGCGACTTTTGGCAGCTTCGGTGCGGAGGGCGTTTTCCTCAAATTCCTGAAGGCTGAATTGTTTCTGGTCGCGGAGGTAGGAGAGAGCTTCCTGAGCGGGCTCGTTGACGTCCCAGGGCGGGCTGTCTTCTGCCACACCTTCCGGAGAGACCGCGGTGACGGCCATTTCAGCGACGCGCTTGCTGAGGAGGGCGGAGTCGGGGATGGGACGGACGCCGAGGAAATCGCGCACCCAGAAGCGTGATTCCGACCCACCGCGATCGAAGGTAAGGACGTAGAATCCTTTCTTCTCGAGGTGCTCCACGATGAGGCACCCTTTGTCGATTTTCTCGGGATTGATTCCTTGCTCGGTTTCGAGTTGGAGGTCGCCATCGCGCGTCGCGATGCTTAGGAAAGGGGTCATGCTCTCGGACTTGAGGATGCAAATGGCGCGCTTCATTTCACCATCGACGTCCACCGAGTTGACGAGCGAGATGCAGAGGTCGCCGGACTTAATGTTCGGGTGCGAGGACTTCGAGTAGAGACGCTGGGCAATTTCGCAACCTTGCTCGAGAAGACTGTCGGAGTTTTCAAAGATCGCCTTGGCGCTGGTATTGATCTCGTTTTTGTCGAGAGAGCTGTGATGGGTGAAGCGCTGGCCCACAAGATTGCGGAAAGGCTTCAGGAAAATGGGGCAGAGCACCTTCTGATCTTCGTCGCTGACGTTAAAAAGTTGCTTGGAGGTTTGCAGGGGTTCGTCGCGCGAGGGATTTCCAACTTTCGCGAGGACCAGTCCGGCGATTTCCACCGCTTCAAAATTCAGCTTCAACGTCATGCCGACTGTCTAGGGAGAGGGCGGGAAATAAGGAATGCAAATTCGAGAAAAATGCGTGAGATGTGGGTAGATTGTGAACAAGATTCTCCATGCGCATCATTCGGACTCTCGCTCTCATTGGATTTGGGATCAGTGCCTACTTGTTTTGGATGAAACTGACGGGGCGGATTTCATCGGTGGTGGGCTGTGGCGGCGAAGGCGGTTGTGCCAATGTCCTTGGTTCCCAGTGGTCGCAGTGGTTCCTCGTTCCTGTGAGTGCGGTCTCGGCCTGTTTTTATCTCGGAGTGATTGCGCTGACCTTTAAAGTTTCAAAGCCCCTCCTCACCATGGCGGCCTTCCTTTTGATTGCAGCTGCCTTGTGGTTCATGGGATTACAGGCCTTTGTCATCAAATCTTTCTGCCCTTGGTGCTTTGGTACCCATTCAGTCGGTCTTCTGACAGCCGGGGCCATTCTTTGGAAGGCAAGCGCTCCTGTCAAAGCGCCCCTCGTCGTGATTCCTCTGGCTCTCATGACTGTGCTGGCACTTGGCCAGATATACGGGCCCAAGCCGAAGACCTATGAAGTCACTTCGGAGGCTGGCATTGAAGCGCGCAAGGAGGTGAAGGTGCAAAATGAAGGCGAGGGAAGATTGGTGACCTTCAAGGACCCTACGGGAAAGATTGTGAAGACCTACCGCCTTGGCTCGGTGCCTTTGATTGGCTCCCCGGATGCAAAGCACTTCCTCGTGAAATACTTCGACTACACCTGCGCCTCGTGTCGCACGATGGAAGAGGATTTGAATGCTCTGATGATGAAGCATCCCGGTCAGGTGGCGGTCATTGTTTTGCCGACGCCACTTAATCGGGAATGTAATCCTTATCTGAGCGCAAAAATTCATGACCACAAACATGCTTGCGAGTTGGCCCGCCTGGGTTTGGCCGCTTGGCGTGCGCAGCCCGAATCATTCCAGGAAGCCCACGAGATCCTTTTCCAACGGCCCGTTCATTCCGGGGCCAGTGCCAGGGCCGAGCTTGAAGAGATTATTCCGGCAGAAAACCTGGAGGAGGCGCTCAAGGATCCTTGGATTGAGTCCTCGTTGAAGTCGAGCCTGGAGGACTACCGTGCGCTTTCCAGCAAGAGGATTGAGATGCCCAAGCTAATGGTGAGAGGGACCAAGACGATGCATGGACTGGCTCCTTCGACGGAGCAATTTATAAAGCTCATTGCGAAGGAGTTTCAACTTCGTTAGGAGCCTCTTCGTCGTCATCCTCGGCGAATTCACTGATAAGTTCCTCGCGTTGCTCGGCGACTGCCTGGTCGAATTGAGCCAGCAAATCACCTGCTTTCTCGCTCGAGGTTATGAGGGCAATGATGATGTATTGTGTAATCGCGAGGAGGTAGCAGACCCATCCGATGAAGGCACCTGGCGAATCCGGGTCGCCACCGAAGATGGCCGACATCATCGCCAAGACCGGACTGGATCGATTTAGGTGCACACAGCTAAATTTTTTGATCCAATCCACGCGATCCCGCCAAAGATCATGGAAGAGCCGTTTCCCGACGGGCAAATTCAGCGGGCCGGAATGAAGAACGCTGAATAGGGCTTGATCCGGCATGAGTTCAATCACGCCGATCACCAGAAGGAGTCGGAAAAAGACACCCACCCAACTTTGGTCGCCTTCGAGATCAAGCGGCACCCAGCCAAAGAGTAGGTGCTCCATATTTGCGGTGGCAACGAGGAGTATGAGAGAAGCGCGGAACCACTCTTCGAGGTCTTTTTCAAGTTCGGCTTCCACTTTGGCTACGCGCATTCCCTTGTGGATCACGAGACGAAAAACCGGGATCGCAATCAGCCCCACCAAAATTCTGGTGAGTGGTTTGAGGATTGGGCGGAGGACGGCCCAGCGGAAGAGGTTTCCGAGCATGAGGAAGCCTAACTAAGGTAGGAACGTGCAAAAGAGAAGCCCCGCCTGACGTGCCGGATGTCTTGGAGATGAGAATAAAATAGATGGTCGGGAAAGTCGCCGTTGGCGAAAGTTGTGCTACAAGTTCAGCGTAAGACCAGCCTACCAAACACGTTAGATGCGCCTTCTCCTTATTTTTTTAGCTCTTGTGACTTGTCTCCGGGCCGATGTTCGTATGGGACTCGAAACCTTTTTGGAACAGCATTGCTACGATTGCCACGATGATATCGACAATGAGGGTGGCCTCAATCTGCTCGATCTCAAATTCGACTCCGGGGATCCCAATAACCGGACCCAATGGGAGGCAGTTTTTCAGCGGGTTGAGGCTGGTGAAATGCCGCCCAAAAAGAAGAAGCGTCCCGAAGCCAAGGCGATGGCTGATTTTCTAAAAAAGCTCGAGGCTCCTTTGATTGAGGCTGATCGCAAGGCTCTTGCCAAGACCGGGCGGATTCATACCCGTCGGCTCACCGCCCGGGAATATGAGAACTCGCTGCATGACCTTCTGGGAATCGATATACCACTTGCCGGAGAGTTAACCGCGGACGTCGAGGAGGGGTTTACTACCAATGCCGAGACCCAGCAGATTTCTCATTTTCATCTCGATAACTATCTGCGTGTCGGTGCTAGGGCGCTCGATGAGGCGTTTGACCGAGCCTTGAAAGGGGATCGGCAATTTCGTCGCGAGTATTCCGCGAAGGAAATTACTAACGCTGGGCCCGGTAACAACCGTGGTCCCCAGTTTTGGAAAGGGAAAGCTATCTCGTGGCACGCACGACTTCAGTTTGCAGGCCGCATCACCCGGACCCGCGTGCCGGACAACGGTTGGTATCGCATTACCATCCACAACCTTGATGCTGTGAACCCGGGGCCTGATGGTTACCTCTGGGGGACTCTTCAGACTGGCTCCGGTTTTTCAAACGAGCCCCTTCTTTATCCCCTCGCAATTGTTGAGGCCACCAAGAAGCCGAAGACGCAAATTTTCGAGGGTTGGATGCAGAAAGATCACATACTGGTCTTCAAACCGAACGAAGCTAATTTAAAAAGCATTCCGGGCCAAGGCGGGAATTTTGCCTTTGGGAGTCGTGACTTCGAAAAAATGGGATTTACCGGGTTTCGATTTGATAAAATTGTCATCCAGCGAATTTATCCCGTTGCGGGACGCAAGTTGGTTCGTTCGCATCTATTCGCTGAACTTGATCCTTCGAAGCTGAATGCGAATTCGGGCCAAGCTCTCTCCAGGCTCATCCAGCGCTTCGCTTCGCGTGCCTTTCGTCGACCGGTGACGAAGCTGCAAATTGCTCGCTACGAGCAGCTCGCATCCGCACAACTCAAAGCAGGCAAGTCATTTTCGAAGGCGCTTCGCTCGGCTTACCACGCTATTTTGTGTTCGCCCAACTTCCTGACTTTCGTAGAAAAACCGGGCCCTCTTGATGACCACGCCATCGCTGCTCGTTTGAGCTTCTTACTCTGGAAAACCCTCCCGGACGGACAGCTGCGTAAGCTAGCCGACGAGGGGAAGCTTCGTGAACCCGAGATGCTTCACCGGCAGATCTCGCGACTTCTTGCCCATCAAAAATCGTCACGCTTTATTGAGGACTTTACCGACCAATGGCTGGACCTGCGCGATATCGATGCCACCCAGCCGGACCCGCGGCGCTTCCAGAATTTTGACCTTCCACTCCATCACTCACTCAAAGCGGAAACCCAGGCCTTCGTCGCCGGACTCATCGCCGAAAACCGTCCTGTCACCCACTTTTTGAAATCGGATATGGGTTTTCTCAATACGCGCCTCCGCGATCATTACAAGCTGAAGGAGATCAAGTTGACTCCCGGCGAAGGGCTGCAAAAAGTGAAGCTCGATACCATCCAACGCTCAGGGCTTTTAACCCAGGCCTCAATTCTCAAGGTCAC
>JBDNAG010000308.1:0-4169 GCA_039768565.1 Akkermansiaceae bacterium
AGTTGGAGCGTTGTAGACTGCCAGCTTTTTCACGATCCTCATCGACAACGCAGAATGGATGGGCTCCGGAAGAGTGGATGAAGCGAATTCCTCCGGATTCAGGGATGACGAGGAAAGCGACGTGGTTGTCGAGACCTACGATGTGGATTCCCGGCCCCCGGCGTTTTGACTCATCCACGAAGTTGTTGTAGTTTTGCCCGGCGCGAATCGTCATCATTTTGGTGGGCATGAAAGTGCCGATGATTCGTTGGGACGGTTGCTGGGCGAGACGGATGCGCTCGACGCTGAATCCGGCGTCACGAAGAATGGTGGAGACAAAGTATCCGCAAGCAATCTTGCCCGAGCCCGGGGTTTGGCAGATGCCATTGAAGTCCCAGGGCGTTCCGAGCCAGCAGCGCATCATGGAGGGGAGTATCTCCTCGAGAGCATTTTGGCTTTCAGTGATGACATCTGAAATTTCCCGGGCGGTGCGGGCTTTGGAATATCGATTAGCTAGATCGAGGCGTCTCTCTCCAAGTTTAGTGATTAGGAGCTGGTAGCGTTCCGGGTCTGGCTTGGGTATTTCCTTTGGCGGAGATACCTTGGCAATGTGTTGCTGATAAAAATTGAGTAGGGGATCACGGAAAACCCATCCTGCGTAGGCGCTGCCTGCCAGAATGAGGAGAATGAAAAGCCGCCTCAGTTTTTTCATTGGAGTGTTGTTAGATTAGATGACGCCGAACGATTCACCATTCAAACTTTACGGAAAGAGTGGCATTTCTCCCTGGCATATTTTGACCGGAACCGTGAATACGGTAGTCTTTATCGGTTAGGTTTTCGAGAGCGAGATTGAGTTGGAGGGAGTCTGAAACCTGCCAACCACCGTAAAGAGAGGTAACGACGTAACGGGGAGTGCCACCAACCGGAATACGCTGGGTATCGCTGGCGGCCAGTGAGGACAGCTTGTCTTGTGTGGTGGCAGCTTGAAGGCGCCCTGAAATCCAGTATTCCGTTGACGGGGCGGTCCAGCGGAGGTCTATGGCGCCGTTGAGAGGATTGAGACGTCGAATGGTATCGGTGACTCCTCCCTGTTTAATCTCACCATCCTGCCAGGAGGCGTGGGCAAGTAGTTTCCAATCGGTGTGAAAGTGCCAAGTTGCATGACCTTCAAAACCATAAATGAAGCCATCGGAACCATTGGTGGTGGCAAGTCCGCTCATGCCATCGTCTATGCGAACGATGCCTTCATTGATGAAGGTGTAGTAGCTGGAAAGCTCGAAAGAGAAGTCGCCTTCGTTGAAACGGCTGCCAAGTTCGCTGGTGAGATATTTTTCAGGATCGACATCAGGTGAGCCATTTTCATCGAGACCGTTGAGGGCAAACTGGCGACCGGTCAGGTCGTCAAGGTTGGGGGCCCGGAAGGCTTGGGATACACCGCCAAAAATGGTCCAATAATTATCGAGTTCGTATTGGCCGCGCAGCGACAGAGAGAGGTTGTCCCAGGACCCGTCACCCGATTGATCGTCGTTGGTGCCATCGGGACGATAGCCATCCCACCGAGCTTCGATGTAGGTGAAGCGAACCCCGGCATCGTAAGTGAAGCGTTGACCGATGGATCCCTTGTAGTTGGTGAAGACGCCAAGGGCGTCATAAGTGGCATCGTCGGCGGTGGGGCGATTCGAAGGACGGGGAACTCTGTTACGAAAGCCTTCGGAATCGACTTGATCGTGATAGTAATCAGCTCCCAAGACAATATTTCCGGTTTCGGCTTGAAAGCTAAAGCCGAAGGTGTCGACATCAATGACCCGGGAGTCAGAGCGACCTGAGTCTCTCACCCGGAATTCAGAGTCTTGAGTGCGTTGAAATGAGAAGGTGGCTTGATAGCGGTCGGCCCAGGAAAGGTTTGCGTCGACATCTTCGAGGCGGAGATAGGTGAGAGAACGCTCTTGGTCGTAGTCCCGGGCTAAGTCGGTGCCTGGAGTGGTAAAAGAGTTACCGTGAGTCCAGCCAGGGTTGTTGATGGTGCTGTGCCAGCGGGAGATGTCGTCCTGGTGAAGATAGGAATGGGCGATGGTGAGGGTTTGCGAGGGCGAAAAGGCGTATTCGAATTTCAAGTCTTGGCTCAGTTGCGAATAGCCGGTGCCACGCATGGTCCCAAGGGATGAGTCGCGAATGTCGCCGATATCGCTGGCTGAATATCCGAGCATGACACCCCATTTCTCGCCGACGCCGAATCGTTGCTCGACGCGGCCGATCTGGGATTCGGAGTTTGTGTCGAACCGGTAATAAGCAGTACCACCGGAGAAGAAACCGTCTTCCACTCGGAAGCCGGAGGACTTAGAAAGAGTGTTTATGGTGCCACCGATGGCATCGGAACCAAAGAGGACGGAGCCTTGTGACTTAATGAGCTCGATCCGATCGATGGCTTGGGCGTCGAGCGTGTTCCAATATTGCACCGGACCGCTTCTCCAGGTGGAGTTGTTGAGGCGGATTCCGTCCTGAAGAAGAAGGTTTTGGCGTCCGGTGAAACCACGGATATAAGGTGATCCATGACCGGTGGTGGTTTGTTGGACGAGCACTCCGGGAGTGTTCAGGAATGCCTGGGGTAAAGTGCGGGTTGCATTTTCGAGGAGGTCCTCGGTGGTAAGGATTTCAAGAGTGTAGGGGACTTCCTCTACTTCTTCGGTGGTGCGGTTGGCCGTGACTACGATCTCCGGAAGGATTTCCTGAGCCTTCACCAGAAAAGGCAGCAAAAGGAGAGCGGTTTTAATATTACAAGGAGGTCGAACGTTCGCTTCACTGATTTCTCAGACGAAAACACCCGCGATAGCGATACGCCTTGCGGGTGTCCGGTGGATCGAGCCGAAAGGGTGTTTATTCCATGGCCTTGGCTTCAATGGCGGCCGTGTATTGGCGCTCTTCCTCGTGGGAATGGATGCGCAGGTTAACCTGAACGCCTTCCCGCTCGGCAGCAGCCTTGACAAGGCTGCGAATGGTCGAGGCTGTGAAGCCCTGCCGTCCGATGAGAGTTGCGACGTCCGGCTGGCTTAGAACGAGGCGGAAGTTCACCTTGTTATCGCCCGAGTTTCCGATTCGGAGTTCGGCGAGTTTGGGGTCCTTGATGAACTGGAGCGCGATGTATTGGATGAAGTCCTTGAGTTGAGCGGTGATTGTTTCCATGACGTAAAGCTTTGCGGGAGTCTGGCGGGGGCGAGGGGGAATGAGAAGGAATATTTACGGGGTCGGGATTCAATCTACCCAGTTTAGCGATTCCAGCTCCCGGGAGATATTGCGACGTGCTTGATATGAAAATTTCTTTAGGCAGTCTTCGAGATGGCTTAGATTGTGGTGGATTAGGCCGTTTTCGGCATCGCAATTGATGATTTCTTCTCCTTGGATGCGGTTATTTAAACCAGCTTTGGAATGAAAGGGCTGCCACAAGGAGAAGAGAGTATCGTGCGAAATTAGGACTAAAATTTCACGGAAATTCCGGTGGTGAGAGTCGAATCGGCATAATCTCTTCCCTCAGCTGGTGTGTTATCCTTCGTCCAGGCTGCTGCGATTCTCCAGGAAAGGTTTGGAGTGATATCAATATCCAGATTGGCTCCGGTAGAGAGCATGTAGTTGTTTCCGTCGGAAGGATCGATAGAGCCGGTGATATTTTGGCTCAAAGTTAGCCGGTCGCTGATCTCCCAAGTAAATCGCTGTGCGGCGTTGATTGTGAAGAAATCGTCCGAAATTCCGCCGACTTCTTCGAAGGTGAAGCCGGGACCCACTTCGAAGCTTAGCGTCATCTCGTCGTTTTTTATGAAGTAGTATCCAAGGCTGCCGGTTGGGATGAGCCGGAAGTTGACATCAGCAAAGTCATCGCGGAAGTAGTTCAGGCGCCCTCCAATGAGGTAGCGCTCGTCACAGATACGGTTGTGCTGAATGCTTGCGCGGATGGAGTCCGAGCTCGTGTTACCGCCGTTTTCAGAATAGCTGTAGGCGAGGGCCATGAAGGTCTCGTGTTCCTTCCGGCGGTAGGTACTATCGAGGGTTGTTCCAAGTAAGAGTTTGTCCGAGTTTCCTTGAGCAAGGGTGAAGTTAAGTGCTGCGGAGGAAGTCCATCCGATTGTGATTTCTTCAGGTTCTGCGGAGTTGGGTTTAAGAGTCATCCGGTCCGGGGCATCTAATCTGGAGAATCCGCC
>JBDNAG010000309.1:0-9945 GCA_039768565.1 Akkermansiaceae bacterium
AGGTTGAACGCTTCATGCAAGAATTCGAGGCTGCTTCACTCTAAGATAAACGTGCCAAGCTGGCCGAACCCAAGCAAAAGAGCACCGGCATCGATCTCAGTAAATCAGAGCGTAAGAACCTTAAGAAAGAAATCCGTCAGGAACTCGTATAGCGTTCCGCTCTCGTCAAAATCGCTGCCTTATGGATCATCACCGTCCCTATCGCCGGTGTCATGGCAGCCGTCCTCTTTTTCGCAATTAAGGGTGTGATAGCTTCCGATTCGAATGAAAATCAAGAAGATGTAAAGCCCAAGATTGAGATGGCTGAATAGGACTCGACATCAGGCTCTATCCTTCGGCCATCGTCTGCAGTCCCTTTAGATCCAATTTGCCTGTTCCAAGATAGGGAAGTTTATCCACCTTCAAAAACTGCCCCGGCTTGGGCTTCCACAAGTTGGGGATCGTTGCATCGGTTAGCTTCTTCTGAACCTCCTCCAGGAGTTCGTCATTTGCAGTGTGCACAACTGCAAGTCGTTCACCCTTTTTCTCATCGGGCAGGCCGGTCACAGCAAAGATCTGTTCATTTTGATCGGCTAGATCATTGAGGGTTTCCTCGATATTGCCGTGAGGAACCATCTCCCCTCCGATCTTACTAAATCGGCTCAATCTCCCCTCGATCCACAAATATCCATCCTCATCGATTCGAACAATGTCGCCTGTGTCATACCAGCCATCTTTAAGTACTTTTGCGGTCTTTTCCGGCATGCCAAGATAGCCCATCATCACATTCGGGCCTTTGACTTTTAGCAAGCCCGCTTCACCGGGGGATTGCTCTTCTCCGGTATCGGGATTTACGATTTTTGCTTCCAGATTGCTCAGCAGTCGCCCGATCGAACCCGGCTGATTCGTGCTCTGCTCATTCACAGAGATACCGGGTGAACATTCCGTGGCACCATAAGCCTCCACCGGAAGGCAGCCAAATTTCTTTTCAAAGGCATGAGCTACTTTAGGAGGGAGCTTCTCAGCCCCGACCACAGCCAATCTGAGTTTACCAAGCTGTTCCGGCTTCAGACCACGAAGATAGAACTGAAGGAACGTCGGAGTGGCTATCATGATGGTCACTCCATGCTCTTCTGCCAAAGGTCCAATCACTTTGGACTCCATTGGGTTAAAGTGATAAGCACACCCAAAACCAGCAATCGCAGGCCCGGCAATCGTGCCCATGAATCCAAAGGAGTGGAAGAATGGAAGCACCCCCAACATGCTGTCATCCGGCCGGAAAGAATAAACCTCCGCAACCTGCTCCACATTGCTGATGATATTTCGATGGCTTAGCATCACCCCTTTGGGCTGGCCCGTACTACCACTACTGAAAATGATGGTGGCCAGATCATCTGGCTTGGCTTGCGAGCCCCCAAGCAATGTGAGTAGCCTTTGCGTGGAAGTGCACTTTGCAAGAAATCCTGCCCTTACTTTCTCCATAAAGCGGGGCTCCGAAACCAAATCTTCAAGAAAGTGAACGCGAACAGGGAGCTCAAGCTTAAGCCGCTTCATCAGCTTTCCCGAAACCACTATATCAGTAATTCCACATTGCTCGAGACAGGAACAGACGCCCTCTTGCGACAAAGTGTAGTTCAAATTCACCGGAATCTTTCCCATCAATAGGGCGGCCCAATTGACCAGCGTTCCGCCAACCGAAGGTGGGACCAAAATGCCAACCTTTGACTGATTCGCCCAGACAGAGCGGAGCCTTCCAGTAAGAAAGAGGGTTTTTGCCAGCGCCTCGCCGAAGGTTACTTTGGTGCCACTTGAATCAGCAAGGGCCTGATGACCGCTGTTCTCACGACAAGTGCCAACCAATGTCTCCTGCAAGCTTTGTTCATTCATAACAACCATACGTTAGGCTTCAAACCAGTTTTGCGCCAATCGATAAACTCCTACTTTTCATCATTTTAATCGATTTTCAAATGTTGTTGTATTGTATCCACAAAAAAAAACCTTCTTCCCTCGAGGGAAGAAGGTCTTTGGAAAAATTACAGCCTATTTTGCGCGAACAACAGTCAGAGTGAAGGCTTCACCACCCTCCCCATTGGTGCCGGAGATTTCGATGGTATCTTTGTCCACCTGATGGTGCTTGAAAGCCATCGAACCTTTCTCGCCCTCGGCATCGACGTAAGTCAGCTCAAGAACCGCATCCTCACCATCCATCTCCCACTTTCCAAGACTTGCACCGCCTTTACTATTCCCACCCATCAGAAAGACCTCCTCGGTTTCCGGGTTGAACCCCATCAATGAAACACTTTCGGTGTCACCCATTTTGGAATTTACTTCGATGAGCTTGTTCTCAAATTTCCACTCATAGGAGATCTTGACCCGCTCACCCTTGGTTTCTGAATCCACCCAAGTCCCAACAATCCCCTTCCATTTCACATGCTCGAGAGCTTCGGCTAGGTCTATACCTTGCGCGGACTGGGTGAGTCCTGTCACCGTGAGGATTGCGATTCCCGTGAGGGCCATCATTGAACGCCGAATGCGGCTTGCGATAAAAAGCATGGTCGAGGATCATAACGTAACTCCTCTACGAGTGAAGCAGAAAACCTATTGGAAGATGTTCTTTGACACAAAAAGCCCGCACTTCGAAAAGAGCGGGCTTGAAAAAAAACCAAATCTAGATGCTTCTAGTAGCGATAGTGCCCTGGCTTGTAGGGCCCCTCAACCGGCACGTCGATGTAGTCGGCCTGCTCCTGGGTAAGCTTGGTCAACCTGGCGCCGATCTTTTCGAGGTGAAGCATTGCCACTTCCTCATCGAGCTCCTTTGGAAGCACCTCCACACCAATCTCTCGGGACTCCTTGGACTCCCAAAGTGCAATCTGTGCAAGTGTCTGGTTGGTAAAGCTATTACTCATCACGAAACTTGGGTGACCGGTGGCGCACCCAAGGTTCACAAGGCGGCCTTCGGCAAGCATGTAAATACTGTCTCCACTTTTGAAGGTATACTTGTCCACCTGCGGCTTGATGTTGAGCTTCTCGACACCGTCGAGAGCCTCAAGTTCGGCAATCTGGATTTCGTTATCGAAGTGACCGATGTTACAAACGATGGCTTGATCTTTCATCTTCTCCATGTGCTCGGCACGGATGATGTTGAAATTACCGGTGGTGGTGACGTAGATGTCACCAAAGCCAAGAGTATCTTCAACAGTAAGGACGCGGAAACCTTCCATGGCCGCTTGCAGAGCACAAATTGGATCAACTTCGGTCACAATGACCTGGGCACCTTGAGCACGAAGAGCTTGGGCGCAACCTTTGCCAACATCACCGTATCCGCAGACAACTCCGACCTTGCCGGAAATCATCACGTCGGTGGCACGCTTAATGCCGTCGATGAGGGACTCGCGGCAACCGTAAAGGTTGTCGAACTTGGACTTGGTAACAGAGTCGTTCACGTTGATAGCAGGGAAGAGAAGCTTCCCGTCACGCTGCATCTGGTAAAGACGATGAACACCGGTCGTGGTCTCTTCGGAAACACCCTTCAACTCGGGAACCCAGGCGTGGAAAATACCGGGCTGCTTTTCGTGGATATCTTTAAGTAGCGCCTTGATCACTGCTTCCTCGGTGGAGGAAGCCGGCTCATTGACCCAATCAGATCCATTTTCGAGTTCATACCCCTTGTGAATGAGAAGAGTGGCATCACCACCATCATCAACGATCAACTGGGGGCCAAGCGGAAGACCGCCATCAGGATTTGGGAACTGAAGAGCCTGCCAAGTGCACCACCAGTATTCCTCAAGAGTTTCACCTTTCCAGGCGAAAACAGGATAGCCGGCTTCGGCCATCGCTGCCGCAGCGTGATCCTGGGTCGAGAAAATATTGCATGAACACCAACGCACATCTGCACCAACAGCACGGAGAGTCTCCATGAGGACAGCGGTCTGAATCGTCATGTGAAGTGATCCCATCACGCGCACTCCTTCGAGAGGCTTGGAAGGACCATACTTTTCACGAGTGGCCATAAGACCTGGCATTTCGTGCTCGGCAACATCGAGCTCCTTGCGGCCGAAACCAGCAAGGCCGATATCTTTGACTTTGTAATCTGACATAATGATTTTTTGTTAAGAGTGAATTAAAGAGCGGCCTTGAGAGCTTCGACCTTGTCAACCTGCTCCCATGGAAGCGAAGCAGACGAGTAACCGAAGTGCCCGTAGTTGGTGGACTGGCCGTATATTGGGCGGAGGAGGTCGAGTTGGGCGACGATGTCAGCAGCTTTGAAGCTGAAGACTCCTTTCACCGCTTTGACAATCTTATCCTCATCAGCTTCGTTGGTGCCGAAGGTGTTGACATTAATGCTGACTGGATCGGGATAGCCGATCGCATACGCTAGCTGGAGTTCACACTCGGTCGCGAGTCCGGCAGCCACGATATTTTTGGCGACCCAACGTGCCATATAAGCAGCGGAACGGTCCACTTTCGATGGATCTTTTCCGGAGAAAGCGCCGCCACCATGACGGCCCATCCCGCCATAGGTGTCCACGATGATTTTGCGTCCGGTAAGTCCGGCATCGCCCTCGGGGCCGCCGATAACAAAACGTCCGGTTGGATTGATGAGATACTGGGTATCGTCGCGAAGAAGCTCGCCGGGGATGACCTTTTCAATGAGGTCACGCTTGAGAATTTCACGCATTTCCGGCGTATCGATTTCCGCGGCATGCATCGTGGACACAACCACGGCAGTGACACTTACAGGCTTGCCATCTTGATACTGCATCGAGACCTGGGTTTTGGAATCCGGACGAAGCCATGTATGCACGCGATCTTTGCGAAGATTGGTTAGTGCTTCACCAAGTCGGTGGGCATAGGCGACAGGTGCCGGCATGAGTTCCTCGGTTTCATTGGCCGCATAGCCAAACATGATTCCCTGATCACCCGCACCTTGCTCGGCAGTATCCTTGTGGTCAGCGGCATCCGCATCCACACCTTGGGCAATATCGTGGGACTGCTTGCCAAGGAGATTCATGAAGAAAAGACCATCGGCATCGAACTTCGAAGTGTAGCTGTATTCGGTATTGTCGGCGTACGATTTATCATAGCCAATCTTGCGGACAGCCTCGCGGGCAACCTCTTCGTAATTGAACTTGGCAGCTGTGGTGATCTCACCAGCGAGGGCAAGGACGTTGTCCTTCACAAGCGTCTCACAAGCCACTCGGGACTTGGGGTCTTGCTCAAGGCAGGCGTCAAGGATAGCGTCGGACACGGTATCACAGACTTTGTCTGGATGCCCTTCGGTAACGGATTCTGAGGAGAAAATGAAGCTTTTGCTCATGGGTCTGTTTTTGATATCGTCGGATCGCGATTCGTTGATGCGAAGTAATCACCCATTCTCATGCCGTCAATTCTCAATTCCCTCAAAATGATCTCCGACCCCACGCGGTTGCGCATTCTACTGCTGCTCGGAGACGAATCACTCTCGGTCGCGGAACTTCAGCAAATACTCGGTATGGGCCAATCGCGGATCTCGACCCAGCTCTCCCAACTCAAAAAGGAAGGTCTTGTCACCGACCAGCGCTCTGGCAAAAACAACATCTACTCGGCCCTCATCCCCGCTGGGCTCAACCAAATCGTCCGCGAAGCCGGCAGCGAGCTACCCGAGTCCGAAAAAGATCGCTCCTCGCTCCGTCACATCCTTCGAAAGCGCAAAGACCAGGTTCGGGCCTACTTCGATGAACTCGCCGGAAAATTCGGACGCGAATACGTCCCGGGCCGTTCCTGGAAGGGCCTCGCCGAGGCCATGCTCAAGATTCTCAACTACGATGTCGTCGCCGACCTCGGCGCGGGTGAGGGCACTCTTTGCCAACTCATCGCCCAGCGCGCTAAAAAGGTCATCGCTATCGACAACTCCGAGAAGATGGTCGAGTTCGGTCAAAAACTCGCCATAGAAAACGAGCTCCCAAATCTTGAATATCGCCTGGGTGACATCGAATCACCTCCCATCGACGATGCCTCTGTCGATCTTGCCATCTTTTCCCAAGCTCTCCATCACGCAGAGCAACCCACCAAGGCCCTCGCCGAAGCCCATCGAATTTTGAAGCCGGGCGGCCGGCTCGTCGTTCTAGACCTTCTTCAGCACACCTTCGAAAAAGCACGCGAACTTTACTATGACACCTGGCTTGGGTTCTCAGAAGTCGAACTCGCTGAAATGATCACCTCCGCCGGGTTCCTCGAAGTCGAAACAGCTATTGTTGACCGCGAGGAAATCCCGCCGAACTTTCAAACACTGCTCGCCAGTGCCGCGAAATGAGATTTTTTCATTCAACCTGCTTTGCTCTCACCCTCCTATTGAGCGCGTGCACCGAGCCTCACTCTGAGCCACCACCGCCTCCCGCCGTTGCAGCACCTGTTACGCCCCAAGCATTACCGCTCCCCCCGATACCGCCGACACCAACCATTGCCCCTAAAGTTGCTCCCAAAGTTTCTCCTGCGCCCCCTCCCACAATCGCTTCACCAAAGCATCCACTTAAAGTCCGCACCGCCACTCTAAACGGAACCAAATTCACCGCCGTCACTTTTGACCGACGAGACTACTATCTTAAAGTCATCGATCAAAAAGGTGGCCCGGGGTCACAATTTGACAGTGCACAGGCGGCAGGCTCCGGGGGACTCGCCGCCATCAACGGAGGATTTTTTAACCCCGACGGCTCACCTCTTGGGCTGGTTATCAGCGGGGGTGAATCGCGAGGGGCCTTCAACTCGGCCTCCTTTCTCGGCACCAGTATACTCGACGGACAAAATGTCACCCTCTCAACTCGCACCAACTACCAACGCTCAAACGAACTCCTACAAACAGGCCCACGACTTGTTTGGGGAGAAGAAAGCCTCACCGGACTTTCCTCGTACAACGAACGTCCCAGGTCCCTCATGATCTGGGACGGAAAAAACCACTTTGGCCTTGTCCATGCCAACACGGCTACCCTCATAGGACTTTCCAATAACCTCAAGTCCCAGCCACTCTCCGGCTTCGATATCAAATACGCCGTCAACCTTGATGGCGGCACCTCCTGCGACCTTTGGGTCTCCGGATCAGTTTCCGGCGGAGGCTTCAACAAGAACTCCTTCTTCAGAAAAAAGGCGAGGAATTACCTCGCCCTGCACAAACGCTAAGGAGCGACGCTCTTTCGAACGTCGACCACTCCTCTACTTCGCCCACTTCTTCCGGACTCCATCGATCTTCTCGACCGAGGGCAGCTCTCCGTCGAGGATCAGGAATCCATAATCAAGCTCAAGCGATTCGCCCTTCTTAATCTCCTTTTCAAAAAAAGCACCAAAGCGACCGTAGTCACGGTAAGCAGAGTGAACAGTGCCCTTCGGATTTGATGAGGCATTCATGTGCACCACTCCATACTGCTTTCCATCCAGAGTATAATTCTCGGCAGCCCAAGGAAGATCCTTCACCCCATTCACTTTGGTCACGCCATTCGGAAAAAGATACTTGGTCTTCTTCTTGTCCACTTCATCGGCGGGACGATACTGCACACCCGCGTGCTCCGGGTCGCCTTTCAAAAAGACATCACCATTCACAGGAGTCAGCTTGGTGTGAAAGTCGATCATCACCCGGCCACCGTGAGCGCCTTCGGTAATGGTAAAGGTCCGGGCCTCCTCCAAAAACGGCTTCTCTTTTTCATCCATCCAATGGGTCACCGAAGTAAAAGTCACCGCTCCGTCCTTTACTTCCTGTTTCGTAAACTTTTGGTGAATAATATCGCCACCCTTCATGTGCCAACGATCATAGCTTTTCCCATTTGCCCTGATCTTGCTCCAACCGATAAAGATTCCCCGGTGGTGGGTGAACTGTCCACCGTGACCTTTCGTAATGGGCTTCTTGCCCTCGGCATCAAAGACGTGAAGGTAAGGCTTGTAGGTCGCATGATGCTTCTCCTCCGACGAAGTATCGTGCTCATACATGTAGCGAACGACAACTTTGCCACCCGAGAGCACATCAAGATGCTTTCCCTCGGTATCTTTGATTTCCAGTGCGCCCAAAACAGGCATTACCAAACAGGCCGATGTCAAAAGTGTTTTAACCATGCTTGGGATGCTGCCAGACTACCGAAATATTTCAATGAGAGATCTATTCCGGGACCTCCGGAATAGGGGGAGGGGTTATCGGGCGGCTTTTTCGGCCATTCAGAAGCGCGCCAACCCAAGTGTAACGAACAGCGAACTCATACACAAGGAGCAGCAATCCTGTCACCCCACCAATCACGATCACAAGTTTTATCACAATCGGAACATCCAAACCGCTGATCATAATTTGTACGATGATCATCACCGGCAAGTGCGCCAAATAAAGCCAATATGATGAATCAGACATGTATCGAACATCAGGACGTCCCTTGTTTAAAAACCGCCGAAACACGCCCATCATACCCACGATCGTCAACCACGCAAAACTCGCCGCCGCGAGAGACCCTAGCAACGGATCGACTTTTACCCACTCCCGGCCCCACCACCAGAAGGGGACCGAAACCAACAGCCATGCCCACCACCTTGTGCCAACCTTCTCCTCCCAAAATCCCCGTCCAAAACTCAACGCCCCGAAGAAGAAGAAAATCCCATAGTAGGCCAACTTGACCGGCCAGGGAAAAATTCCCGTCGAGGTCCCGGGCCCAAATTGCCCGGGCATATGGTTTTGTAACCACCAAGTCAGCGGAATCAGCCAAAACAAACATCCGGGAACACTGATCAAAAAATCGGGCAGGCTCTTTCCAATTCGTTTCGCAACCAAAGCAACTGGAACGAACACCAACAGCAACCACAAGAGGTCATAGAGAAACCAAAGGTGATGAAAGACCGGCCAAAAGACCCCCGCCAAATACCAGGAGGCATCATTTTCCTCGCCTCCTTCCGCGCCAGCTTCCTCCAGCGCTCCAACCAGCCTTTCCCTTGCAAGCTCATTCTTCCCGGTCATCTCAACTTGAAAGTGCCCTGCGATTGCTTCCACAAATTCAAAATCCGCCTTGGCCGCCAGCATCGCGGTCGATCCCTTGCCATCCTTCGCCGAAACATCCGCACCAGCCTTCAGCAGAACATTGGCAGCTTCCTCTCTTCCAAAGAAGCAAGCCGACATCAAAGCAGTTCCTCCATCCATTCCCCGCCCATCCAGTTCAGCCCCATTCTCCAGCAAAAGTGCAACCATCTCACCATTATCAGCGATTGCCGCGAGGTGGAGTAAAGGAGTGCCATTGCCATCCCTGCTGTTTGGATCCGCTCCTCTTCGAAGTAACTTTCCCACCTCATCAAAATCTCCCCCAAGCACTGCTGCGGGCAAACCGCCACCCACCGGAGTCGCTAGTTCACGACGCTCCTTCTTCACCTGCTCACCCCACACCCACAAGCCCGTCATCGATGGAAAAATAACAATCACCCCCAAAACAAGCGGCACCCCGACTCGCAGAAGCCGCTGTTTCACCAAGCCCTCCATTCCCCGCTTGCGCCACATCATTGCCGTAAAAAATCCACTCACCAAAAAAAAAAGCGGCATACGAAATCCGTGGATCCAATCCATGAAGGGGAAGATCACCTCCGGTGCGGTCTTTACATCCATTGCAAGCCAAGCGCCCATCCCCGAAAACGAAAGCACTCCGTGCAGCACCAGCCCCAGCAACATCGCACCGCTACGAAGCCCGTCCAAAAAATGATACCTAACGCCTGACATCTCTCTTCTGATTTTTGATCGACGCAAAAGACTTAAAGCGAAGCAATAATCATAAAATAATTAAAGCAACCTTCCTCATTTCTAAATGTTAGAAAAACATAATAAGTTCATGCTTTTACGAACTCTTCTTGATTCAAGTGATGACTTTGCCAAAGAACCTTCATGTTGCGTTCCTGATTAAAAACTTATAAGCCACTTCCTGTAAATGCTTTTTGGTAATCCCTCACCACCAAGAAAGTGAAAGTTACGAAGAGTAAGAC
>JBDNAG010000001.1:0-13240 GCA_039768565.1 Akkermansiaceae bacterium
ACTCCGGTGTTACTGGATTTTACCAGAACCTCGTCAAAAGTAAGATCCCCGTAGCGGTGGTGATCCCGAATCCGGAAGCCATAGCGATCAATTCCACCCCACCCGCAATCAACGACGGTTTCGCGGGTCGCTCTCCTCAAATCAAGAGCAGCAGCCATGGCCACGATTTTCATGACCGAACCGGACTCGTATTGTGCGGAGACTGCGTAGTTCACCGCTTTGTTAAAATTTTCCCGCAGGTTAAGATTGAAATGAGGGCGACTCGCCATCGCGAGAATGTCACCGGAGTGAGGATCTACCACGATGATACTTCCATGTTTGGCCTTGAAGTCCTCAAAAGCCATACCCAGTTCTTCTTCAACAATGGCCTGGATCCCCATATCAAAGGTTACTTTGACATGCTTACCCATTCTCGCAGGCAGCCATTCCGCTGATTCTGTCAGGTTCACCAACCCATTCTCATCCCGCTTTAAAACACGCTTACCGTCACGGCCTGAAAGAATTTCGTCCATCGATCTTTCAAGTCCCGAAATACCAACAAGCTTGTCGTCCTTGTTGTATCCACGGATCCCAGTCAAGTGTGATGCCAAAGTTGGCATTGGATAGACACGGCGCTGGTATCGCTCGAAACTGAACCCCTGAATTCGGCGCTCCTGAAGTTCGTTTTCAATCCGACGGGCCAAACTCTCACGAACTCGCTTCTTAATCTCAATTCGTGTCGATCCATCTTTAAATCTACTGCGAATATCCCCAGATTGCATCTGCAGTTCCCTCCCGATGACCTCACAAGCATATGCCAGATGCTTTTCAATCACCTCTTCTTCGCTAAGATTCTTCCGAATCCACTTACGGGCTTTTCCGAGGAGAACATCTTTTTCAGCGTCATTAAGATTATTCCAACCAGCTTCCTGGCTCGCGTAAAGATGTGCTACCGCCCGATGAAGGATCGATTCGGTCTTCAGGTGATTAAGATCCGCAACCAGAGTTGCTTCCGGACGATTCTGGGCAATCACAGTGCGATTGCGGTCCACGATAAAGCCGCGCCGAGCGGGGATTATCTCCTCGGATCTAAACCGTGGAACGGCCGAGTTATCGGAAAATTTTCTATCCCAAACCTGAAGAGCAATCAACCTAACCGAAAGCGCACTAAGCCCGACTACAAGAGCCAAGCAGACAAGAAAAGCGCGACGTTTGAAGGCAATATCCATAACCATTAGTGGTGAGCCACCGCGTTACCGGGTGGCGCTTTATCATCGCGTTTAATGAGAGGCTCCACGAACTCGATCTCAGTGAGGGACGAATTGATGTCTTCGAGATGTTGGCGAAGTCTGAATATCTCAAGGGATTCACTGATTTCAGATTGGTGCTCTGAAATGGAGACCTGATGCCTGTCCATCTCCCGCTGAACCTCTGCAATCTGACTGCGTGCCGAAATCTGCCTATTCTTCATAATAACGTATCCAATTCCACTGCTCGAGACGATCACGACTGCAATGCCGAGAAGAACGAGAGAGGAAAACCCCAGACTGGAAGTGCTTTTTTTTCGGTTCATTATTTAACAGGCAGATTCTGAATTCTCTCCACCACACGAAGCCGGGAACTTCGGGATCTGGAGTTGCGGGCAATTTCGCGATCACCGGGGGCCACGCCTTTCCGGGTCAGAAGTCGGTAAACATAATCAGGATTTGGCCGGGGAGCCGGCCACTCGGGGCGGTCAATCTTGGCCTTTGAGGCATCACGAAAAGACTGCTTAACGATACGATCCTCGAGACTATGAAAGGTGATGATGGCAAGTCGGCCCCCGACTTTCAAAAGATCGGGAGCCACTTTTAAGAACCGCCGCAGCTCTCCAAGCTCGTCATTCACCTCCATCCTGAGTGCCTGAAAAATCTTGGTGGCAGGATGAATACGGCCACGTCGCCCCAACAGCTTTTCGATACCATTAGCAAGTTGACTCGTTGTTTCAAATCTCACCTTCTCCCGCTCCGAAACAATCCAGGCGGTAATCTTGCGTGCAAATTTTTCTTCCCCCAGATCCCAAAAAATTTGTCGCAACTCGGCCTCATCCCAGTCGTTCACGAGATCAGCTGCGGTGGGTCCATCCCCACCCATGCGCATATCCAGAGGACCATCGAAACGAAATGAAAACCCACGCTCGCCGCAATCGAGTTGGTGGGAAGAAACACCGAGATCAAGCAAGATGCCATCAAGTCCTTGCCATCCTCCAGCCTGTGCCAAAGTCGCCATATCTCCAAAGCAACCTTCAACCGCTTCGAAGCGATCCCCGAATCGCGCCAAGCGCTCGTTGGCATAAGCCCTGGCATCCGCGTCACGATCGATTCCCTTCACAGTGGCGCCCGCTTTCAACAAGGCCTCGGTGTGACCACCTCCGCCAAGAGTGCCGTCCGCCAGAAACTTTCCCGCCTTGGGTTGCAAGTATTCGACCACTTCATCCAGAAGGATTGATTCGTGGTAGAAAGGTTGATCGGGAGATTCACTGACTGGCTCCGCCACGGCATAAGCGGCCCCCGCCGTCCCTCTCCGGAAGAGAGAGCCGATCGAAAAACCATCGAGCCAACCGAAACCGGAAGACGTCTGGATGAAGGGAGCGGATTGCATGTTGAAGGTTGGAAGTGGGATTTTAGAACCCGAGCATGCTGGAGATCACAGCGTCGCTTTCGCGGGCGTTTTCTTCGGCAGCCTCGATAGCCTTGCCATTTTCCGGGGTGAAAATTTCAAAAAGCTCGCCGCGGCCCACCAAGTGAACTGCGCCAGGAAGAGTGAGACCGTGACTTTCTGCCAGAGCCTTTGGTATGGTTAGCTTGCCCTGCTCGTTGACCTTGGACTCGACTGCCGAGCCAAAAAGGATTCCCCGGGCACGGTCACGTTGAGCGGGAGTGGCTTCGAGTGTACCCTCGATATCTGCAAGCTTCCGATCGAAGGCCGTTTGGGTAAAGACCCTCAAAGCCGGGATGTCCTCGACCCTGACTTTGATGAAATAAACGCTTTCACCGTGGGCCGGACGCCAGTCAACCGGAAGGGAAAATCTCCCCTTCGGATCAAGCTGACGGTCCAAATGACCTGAGCGATGATGTTCGTTTTTTTTCATAAAAACGCCTTTCCAAGTGTTTCGGCGGTCACCGACGTACACCAAGGCTCACAAAAGATCAACCCGAAAGCCTAATTAATCAGGCTTTCTAAATAAATAATGACTTTCTCAGGTTGAAAATCAAAGAAGAAGCCCGCAGAGAAAAGCGAGGACCAAATAAACCACTCTAAATAAGGGTTTTATGTATGCCTAATATCTTCAGCCGATGTTGCGAAGACAACATCCTCCGCGATATTTACGGCGAGATCACCAATTCGCTCCAAACTTCGCGAAATAAAGATAATGTTGAGCAATGCCTCGGTGTCGCATCCCCCCTCCGAAATCTTTAAAGTCAGCGCCTTGCTGAGAGATTCGTGAATTTCATCGACCCTTTGATCCATTTTGATCACGGCATGAGCCATTGACTCATCAACATCCGAATATGCCGTCAAAACGGCCGAAACAACCTTGCGGGCTTCTGCGAAAAGTGGCTCTACCAGCCGGGTTTCTTCCAATTCACTACTCCGGATGATCTTGCGGGCCCGCTTGGCAATATTCACGGCATGGTCACCGATTCTTTCCAAACTCCGGCAAATATTGATCGAGGATAAGACGTGGCGAAGATCCGACGCCACGGGATTGTAGCGCAGTAGGATCGCCATCCCCTTCTCATCGATTTTCTTCTCCTGTTGATCGATGATTTCATCCTCCTCAACAACGTCGTAACAAAGATCGCTGTCCCGCGAGGTCAGCCCCATCAGAGCTTTCTCGATTGCAGCAAGGGTATTCGCCCCCATTCCAATCACACTGTCTGAGAGAGCCCTGAGATCGTCATCGTAGTTTTTGAGAATATGAGCCATAGCTGGAGATTTCTAATTTCTGTGTCTAGCCGAAACGGCCGCTGACGTAATCTTCGGTTTGTGTGGCTTTTGGATTTCCAAAGATAGTCTGGGTATCATCGTACTCAACCAATTCACCGAGATAGAAAAACGCAGTCCGATCAGAAACCCGGGTTGCTTGTTGCATATTGTGGGTCACGATCACAATGGTAAAATCCTCCTGCAGCTCTGCGATGAGTTCCTCAATTCGCGCAGTCGCGATGGGATCAAGAGCGGAGCAGGGCTCATCCATCAGAACGATCTGGGGCTTCACGGCGATAGTCCGGGCGATACAAAGTCTCTGCTGCTGCCCTCCCGAGAGACCGAGAGCACTAGTGTCGAGACGATCCTTTACTTCAGACCAAAGCGCCGATTTTTTGAGTGATTCCTCAACCGCTTGATCGAGGATTTTTTTATTTTTGATTCCCTGAACCCGAAGCCCATACGCGACGTTTTCGTAAATCGATTTAGGGAAGGGGTTGTACTTTTGGAAGACCATGCCAACGTGCTTGCGCAGCTCGATTGCTTCAACATCTGTGGCGTTAATGTCCTGCCCCAGAATACTAATCTTTCCAGACGTTACCTTTGCGGTATCGACGAGGTCATTCATGCGATTCAAGCAACGAAGCAAGGTCGATTTCCCGCACCCGGATGGCCCAATAAAAGCGGTGACTTTCCCGGCGGGAATCTCAAGAGAGATATTGCGCAGAGTATTTGTTTTGCCGAGGTCGTAGCTAAAGCTGAGATCCTCGATCGAAATAATCGATTCATTAACGGGGGCGAGCGAAGCATCGGCCGAGTCGAGAGGGACGGGTGAGTCTGTCATGAGCTGAACTTTAAAAGGTTACCACTTGAGTTTATTGCGGAAACGGGAGCGAAGGACCACCGAGATCATCGCGAATCCAACGATAAACAGAAGGAAGACGAAGACTGACCCGTAGCGCATATCATCCAGCGCTTCATTCGCAGGGAGCTTTCCGGAAACCGTGTAGATATGGTAAGGCAGAGCCTCGACCATTTGGGTCAGTAAATTGGACATCCAGTAAAGCCCGGAGCCCTCCGTGTCCTGCCAGGGCAGTTTGCCCTTACTTGCTACCGCGGCAGTAAACATAATCGGTGCTGTTTCCCCGGCCACCCGCGTGACGCCGAGAACAGAGGCCGTGAGAATTCCGGGCGTTGCATAAGGTAGAACGGCAGTCCGAATGCACTGCCATCTGGTGGCACCGAGAGCGAGGGAGGCTTCCCGAAACCCCTTCGGGACGGCCTTCAACGATTCCTCGCAAGCGGCAATGATCACGGGTAGCACCATCACAGCCAAAGTGGCTGCTCCAGCAAGAACGGACTTACCCCATCCCTGAAAACTGAGGTAGCCCTCGGTTGGCCACAGAGGCACGGCGTAGAGGCACCTTTCCCAATCCGGACTTTGTGTAACAACCGGAAAGATGGGAGAGAAGCAGAAGAAGGCAAATCCGAAGAGGCCGAACACAATGGAGGGAACTCCAGCAAGGTTCATGATGGCGAGGCGAATGGTCGTGACCACTCTACCTTTCCGAGCGTATTCATTGAGATAGATGGCAGCAGAAATACCGATAAATAGAGCCGCCACCATACAGAGGATCACGAGCATCGCTGTACCGACAAGCGGTCCGAGGATACCTCCCCCAGCATAAGAGAAGGTGTGCTCATCTCGGATTACGGCATCGGGATTTTCTTTTTTGTATTGATCAAAATCATTCTTATCCAACCGAACAAGCTCACCCTCTTCATTATGGAATTCATGCAGAGTCATCGGTGAATTCGAGAAGAATTCGGTGTTAATAAATGGAGCCTCGGTCTGAAAAATAACGGGTGCACCATCCCAGGTAATCTTACCCAGAATGCTCAGAACGCAGGCCAAAATGAAGTAGGTGAAAAAGGCGAAGACCCCGGTGCCAACGCGATCAATCACTTTCCGTTTCGATGACTCGGAACGGAAAGGATTGGCTTCTGATCGGGCCAAAAAGCTAGAGGAGGATTTAAGCATGTCTTCCCAGGCGTTTGATGATTCTTTGGGCGGCAATATTAATCAAAAGAGAGATCGTAAACAGAACAAGGCCGACGAGGAAGAGCGCCCGATAATGAAGAGTCCCCTCGCTCACCTCCCCCATTTCCTGAGCAATAATTCCGGTCATAGTATGAGTAGGTTGCACGACGACCCCCAACCCGGCACTCCAATCGGGCATCGAGATTTTATTACCGGCAACAAGGAGCACCACCATGGTTTCACCAATTACCCGGCCCAGACCAAGAAGCACTGCAGCCAAGATTCCCGATATAGCAGCCGGGACGATGACCTTGGTCACGGTTTGAAGCTTCGATGCGCCCAGAGCCAAGGATGCTTCAGAAAAAGAACGCGGGACATTATTCAAGGCATCTTCGCAAAGAGTGAAGATAGTCGGCACTGCCATCAGTGCCAGCAGCATTCCAGCGTTGAGCATATTGAGGCGCTCCGTGATCGGAAATCCCGGGAGCCAGGAAAGAAGAGGGCTGGCACTGTATTCGACCAAAAGTTTGCCCAATACCATAATTCCGAAGAAACCCAAAACAATGGAAGGAATGGCCTGAATCATCTCAATAGCAGGCTTAATAAAAGTTTGCTCAGCCCGACTGGACAAACGGTTCACATAGATTGCGGCTCCAATTGAGACGGGGACCGCAAAACATAGAGCGATAAGGGAAATAATAATCGAACCCGTGAAAAGCGGGAGGAAGCCATAAGCATCGTGCCACGAACTATTGGTGGTCCAATCCTTGCCAAAGAAAAATTTCGTAGCCGAATCGGTCGAGGCGACATCCTGGTCCCACTCCCATTCCTGAGAACGCTTAAGACTTTCATCGAGTGCTTCCAAAAACTTGGGTTCAACCTTTCGAATTTTCTGAACGAGTTCGGCCGCAGGCTCGGACGAAAAATCACTTGGCAGCTTGGCAATTCCCGCCTTGATGTCTTTCTTCAGAGTTGCCACTGCCTTTTCTCGATCTTCCTTGGCTTCCTCAATCGGGCCGATCCTTTCCTCAAAAGGGAACTCATCTCGAATGATAATTTTCTCTGCCTCGGCGAGCGCCGCTTCCCTTGGGTCTCCCTTCAGGCTTTTAGCACCCTCAAGAATAGCCGCCTTGCGAGCTTCGGCTGTTCGATCCGCAACCGCCTCCTCCTTGATATCAGTGGCAACCTTAACGAGCTTATTCCTGAGATCCTTCAAAGCCGTTCCTGATGAGCCGATCGCGATTTTAGCCTCCTCAAAGGAAGCCATCCCCTCCTTCATCTTCCGAGCTGCAGCTTGAACAAAGTCCGGCTCTTCTTCCTCAATTGCATCGTAGGTCAGACTTGCTGCAACCAGATCGTTCCATACCTTATCACGTCCATTGAGACGCCCAAAAGAGTCGACTTGATCTCGTTCCGCAGAAAGAACAATGCGCCTCACGGCCTCTTGATACTTCTTTTCTGCACCCTCAATCGCGAGAGCGTTTTTATCATCGAGAGCATCCTCCAGAGCCTCAATTTCATCCTCCGCATCGTCCTCGATCATCCCCTGGATGACGGCAAAACAATCGGTCACTCCCCGCTCGGGTCCGAATTGGGCATCGAGTTCTTGAAAGTAAGCCTGATTGGTATAACTGACGAGTTTCTGGTATTCGTCGACCTCTTTGATGACAAAATCGACGTATTCCTGCCCGGACTTTCGATAGAGCTTCAGCTCGGTATGGTGGGAAGGGAAAAATTGAACAGCTTCAAGAACGAGAAAAAGACAGATCAGAAAAAGGATGACAATTGAAAGCCCGGCATTACTGGAAAAAAAACCCTTAATCCAGCTTTGGAGATTGAAACCGAAGAAGCGGCGACCTTTCCGGGCGAAGTGTTTTGCCATTGTCTAGATGATTGAAAAGGAAGCCATTAGGAGGGCGGAGTAACTAAAGAGGCGCACCCGAAAAATACAGACGCGCCTCTTGTGACAATTTCGTCACGAAGTGAATTCCAGGCCCAAGAGTTAGTCTACCGGAATGAAGCCAACTTTGGTAATGATTGCCTTGGCCTCTTCAGACGTGGTCGCCCAGTCGAGAAACTTCTTGGCCTCGCCAGCAGGCTCTCCGATCGTATAATAGTAGAGCTTCCGCGAGAGAGAATAATCGGCTTTTTTGCGAGGCTTGGCAGAGACTCCATCAATCTTAGCACTCCGGAGTCCGTCCTTCCCGGCGTAGGCAAGACCAACATAACCAATCCCGTTTTCATTTGCGGCAACTTCGGTCGCGATCTGCTCGTTCCCAGCCATCTTCTTGCTCTCGGAACCGTAATCTCGCTTGGCCATTCCGAGTTTTTGGAAGGTCTTGTATGTTCCGGAAGCGGTATTTCGAGTGTAAACTGAAATCTTACCAGCCTTGCCTCCTACCTCACTCCAGTCCTTGATGTCACCGGTGAAAATGCCCTCTACCTGCTCGAGTGTGAGGTTGCGAACACCATTCTTGTCGTTGATAATCACCGCAATCATATCCCATCCCGCAACATGCTCCACAAGAGTTTGCCCCTTCGCCGTGAACTTATTTTTCTCCTCATCCTTAGCATCGCGACTGGACATCCCGATATTAGCCGTTCCAGCAAGAAGATTCGTAAAGGCCTGGGAAGATCCTTCAGCCGCGATTTCAAAGTCGGTCGTGTTTCCAGCTGCGACATATGCCTCTTTAAGCTGAGGCACCATCTTTGCACCAAGAGTGTCAGATCCCATGATCACAAGTTTCTCAGCAAAGGCAGCTCCGATTAATAATGCCCCGAGGGCAACTGCAGCATATTTTTTCATAATCTATTATTGGATTTTCCGTCATTGGATTTCGGTGACGGCGTTGCCAAATTACCCAAGATCCAAACGGATCATATCGATTGCTGGTGACCCTTTCGTCACCTTCTCGAAGAAGCTCACTCAATCTCAGACCTCCTTATCCTCCCCCACACCCAGGCATCAGTATTACTGGCGGGGGCATAGCTGCGGAGATAAAACTCAACCTCCATATCATCTGCAGGTTCGGAAGATAAGGAGAGCGCGGGCTTGATGCTATTCCCCCAAGTGAAAAAGCGACTGAATCCGCAAAGACCAAAGGGAGCACCAAACAACTCGGTGAATCTTCCGCTATCATTGTCATTTGGATTATCATCACCACTTCCATAATCGATCCAATCCGAGACTCGCGGTTTTCAGGGACGGTCGGAGGTGTAGCCAATCTATCCGTGGAAGACGTATGTAAAATGATCCTTACGATTTAGTCAGCCCTATTGGACCACTCCAATCAAGTGATAGTCAAAGGAATCATTCCCGAACTGTCCATAAGCATGAACGCCGACCGTGTGCAGGGTGCGATGTCTTCCTTTCGCCCTGACTCCTATTACTATGATTTAAAATCTCAAAGACCTTCAACCGCTTAAAGCTCTGTAGCTTCTTGAATCAGATCAAAATGGTTGCCGCTCTTAGAAAAAGAACCGGAGCGCCCCCCAAAGTGTTGTGGCTTCTGTATCGGTCACTCGCCCCGTAAGCGTCTCATATTCGACGCCGGTCATGAGCTTGAGATTATCTTCGCAGAAGTGATAGTTCAATCCGGCATAAATGCTGTGATTTTGATCACCTCTCGCAATTCTAATTCCGTCGGCTTCCGCCACCGAGCGGACGGAAGTGTGAGTTCTACTTCCCGGTCGAAGCTGCATTCCGGTCGAGTTAGCCCACTGGTAACGGAACACTGCTTCCAGTCGCTCCTCGATCAGGAAAGTCGAGGGCATCACAACGATGCCATAGATATCTCCGGCATCAAAGCGGCCATAGGTTCCGTTTACAAACAAGTTCCAGTCACCAACCTTCTTGTCGTAAGATAAGGAAGTGGCCCAGTCGAAGCCGAAGATTTCATCTTCTTCTTCGGTCGCATCGACATAAAGAATATCAGCCCTCAACTTCCCCTTGCCGATCTTGGTGCGGATTGAAGCGAAGTATCCACGGCCACCATCCCAATCGGCGAGCGCGTAATTGTGCTCACGGGACGAAAAAACTCCGACTACTACATCGAAGTCCTCAACTTCAGCGGCAAAGAAAAATCCGGTTGCTCGATTCGGAGAGTAAAGGTTGGAGAGGTTACTTCGTTCGACTGTTTTAATCTCCTTCGAAGTTGTGTACCACTCTCCACCAAAATCAATTTTGGTGAGTCCGTAGCCAATTGTAGGCTCGTTAAAAAACAAAAAATCCTTGGATTCATAACGGATGATCAACTCGTCAAAATTGTCGTGGCGAACAACGGTGTCGTTGAACCCGCCATCTTCCAGATTAATCCGACCATGGATTTTCCAACGGTCGAAGAATTCAACTGAGGCACCAATCCGGAATCGGCGTAACTCCTGACCATGGCCACTAAAATCACGTCCCTGATCAGAGCCATCCGAATAAATCCATTGCTGTTGGTATCGGCCAAATATCTCGACCTTTTGGACGTATGGATTCTTCTTTTTCTTAACGTCATACAGCACTCCCATTTCCTGCAAACATTCACACCAATCACCGGGTCTGTCCTCCTTCTTCTTTTTCTTGGAGTGTTCCGAGGAAAAATCCGCGGCCTGGAGAGCCAGAGGCCCCATGATGCCAGCCAACCCGGCTACTAGTAGGAATCTGTGTATCATTGATGAGATTGCGATCATTTACACGCGAGCCAGTCGGCAACGTGGGGAGGCGATAAAACCACAGGCAATCCCGTTTTCCAAACTCAATTTAAAGTCACTGATTCAACCTAATCTAGGGCAACCTCAAGGCCACAAACTTTCACCTCGATACTATTGAGGTTCAAAGTAGAAAGCCCCGGATTGAAGGCACGGAGCTTTGGTTTGGGAAACGGATGACAACTCCCCTACATTAAACCCGTCCTCAGGAGACCCACGAGAATCCCCTGCACCACAAGCTCACGAGCCGGTATCAAGTCAGGGAAATTTTTGTTCTCGGCGCGGAGAAACGGGCGCCCATTCTCCAATACAAATCGTTTCAATGTCGTCTCTCCATCGATCAACGCCGCGACAATATCCATGTGCCTAGGCTCCCGAAACTCAAGGAAAACCGTATCGCCGTCACAGATGTGAGCATCGATCATCGACTCTCCGCGAACTTTCAAAGCGAATGTTCGTGCATTGCGGGGAATTCCAAGCGAAGCAATATCGATCGAAATACAGCCTTGTCTCTCTTCCTCAACCGCTTCGGCCATACCTGCCGCAATCGAACCATAAACTGGAATATCGATGACTTCCTCTCGTTCCAAGTCTTCTGGGAAAACAACGGCTCTCGCTTTGCCCGGCAGTCGGACAATCACCCCTTTCTTTTCAAGCGCCCGCAGATGGCTCATCGCCGCAGTCTGGCTTGCAAAACCGAAATGAGCCTGAATTTCACGAGTCGAAGGCATGAGACCATTCTTACTCTGAGAAAACTTAAGAAAATCAAGCAGCTCTTGCTGCCTCTCTGTGAGTTTGTGGGCCATTTCGAACTATTGTTTTAATGAACAGTAGTTGTCGAGTCTGAAATATTCTTTTTCCTACCCTTTTTTGAATCGGGCTGGCCCACACACGGTTGCGAGTTCTTGACGACTGATCCCGCCTTTGCTAGGTTATATGAGTGATTTTTTATCTTTTGATTGAGTCACTAACACCAACCTAATCCCAAAAAACAATGAAAAAACTGACCGCTAGTATAGCAATCGGTCTGGCGCTGACGTGCGCCGGAATCGCCCAAGACACTAAAAACAAAGAGCTCAGTGCAGCAGCCTGGTATCAAAAAGGTATGGCCGCTCTAAAGTCGGACCACCCCGAGGCAGCTAAGAGTGCCTTTCAAAATGTCCTCCGACTCAAGCCGGGTTATGCTCCCGCAAAATATCAACTTGCCCGAATCCCCGAGCTTAGCGCCCGGGCGAAAGTGGCTCGTCGAAAAGCCCTATTCAAAAAGACGATCATCCCCGAGATCAACTTCAACAAGGCAACCCTCGAGGAGGCGCTCGAAGCCCTCGACGTCCTGGCTCTCAAAGCCAGCAAGGAAGGGTTGGCCCCCAACTTCGTTCTCCGTGATCCCAAAGGCAAGGTCACAAAGCAACAAGTGACCCTGAAAATGAAGAATATTCCAGCCTCGGTCGCTCTTGCATACATCCTCGACGGGACCGGAGCCAGTGCGCGTTTCGACGAACACGCCACTCTGATAAAGCCACTCGGAGAATAGGCCCACTTTTCGCTCCATTTTTTTCGCGCCTCGATCTGGTTTTCAGCCTATGAATCGCGGCGTGAAAAAGTGGAACTATCAAGATCGCATCATCGCCCCATCTCTTCTCGCCGCCGACTTCGGCCGGGTTGGGGCAGAAACCTCACGTGCCATCAACGCCGGAGCAGACTGGATGCATTTGGATGTCATGGATGGACATTTTGTCGATAACATCTCGTTTGGACCGGCACTCATTCAGGCTGTTCATGAAACCAACGACATCTTTCTAGATGTACACCTTATGATCACCAGACCGGATCATTACCTTCCGCGCTTCGTAGCGGCAGGGGCCGATCTAATCACGGTGCATGTCGAAGCGGAAGCAGACCACGATGTCGCAGCAACCTTAAGGACCATCCGTGAGGCCAATTGCCTCGCTGGTTTGGCGCTCAACCCCGCGACCCCATTCGAGGCAGTCGTTCCTTATCTTGGCAAAATTGATCTCCTTCTCGTGATGACCGTGGTGCCGGGGTTTGGCGGACAATCTTTCATGAAAGAGATGATGTCCAAGATCGAGGCCGGCGTCAAATACCGGACCGACAACGACCTCAACTATCATATTGAGGTAGATGGTGGAATCGGACTGGAGACCGCCGGGATTGCCGCGGCGGCAGGAGCCAATGTCTTTGTAGCCGGATCCTCCACTTTCGGGGCACCTGACATGGCCGCATCGGTGAAGGGAATCCGGGAAGCCTAGTCGGACAGATGTCTGCACTCCGGGCGATCACGCAATTTTTGCTTCTTTGACACGCCCCTCCAAACCAAGTATCTTTTGGCTTCATGAATTGCCGGCCTCTTGCGTATTTACTCTTCGCTCTCTCTTCTTGTGCAGGGGCTGTCGAGCCAACCGAGCTTCGTATTTGGACCTCTAAAAGCGGGACCGAAATTTCAGCCAAGGCCATCGAAATGACCCAAAATGGTTCCATCCAATTGGCCACCAGAGACGGTCGCGAGCTGACCTTGGGAATCGATGAATTTTCCGA